>CAZWMF010000209.1:0-2070 GCA_964634535.1 uncultured Opitutaceae bacterium
CGGGAGGGATCCAATTTTTGCGGCGATCCTGGACTACGTTCTGGCCACCAATCAGCAGGTCGAACCCCTGTACCGGCTGGAGCGGGACGGTCCCCTGCGGATGAACGGCCCCCCGACCCGGGAGGGCCGGGACTTCATCGACGCGCAGCTCCTGCGCGGCGGCGAAATGCTCGGCGCCCTGTGGATCACGGCCTGGCGCCACGCCGGCCCCGACAACTACCTGCAGTCCTTCCTGGTCCGGCGCAACGCGGCGGCCCGTCCGGCGGCGGCGCCCTGAGGCCGGCTCGCGCGCTCCTACGGGACGATCCGCCAGTTGTTCATCGGCTCGGTGGGGATCTGGTGGTGCTTCTCCACCCAGTCGATGACCAGGTTGCGGATTTCTTCGCTGGAGCGGAAAACGACCGGAGCGTTCTTCAGGCTTTCGAAATTTCCCCCTCCGGCGACGCGGTAGTTGTTGGTCGCCACCCGCAATTTGCGGGCCGGATCCAGCGGTGCGCCCTGGAACTGCAGGTCGCGGATGCGGTCGCCCGGCGGACGCGTCAGGTCGATCACGTAGCTCACTCCCGCGGCCATGTCGAAATTGTACTGCGGGATGCGGTAGTCCATCAGTTCGGCCGGGGTCTTCCCCGGCGAATACGCCTTGAAGTACCGCGCCGCGTGCTCGAGCGCATCCTTGAGCTGCGCCCCGGTTATCTCGACCACCAGCAGCGTGTTGTCGTAGACGTAGAGGCTGCAGATGTCGCGGACGCTGACCTCCCCTTTGGGGATGCGGGCCGCCGCATTGAGCACCGACGAGAGCGCCACCTCGGCGTTGCCCTGCTCCAGCTCGGCCCGCTGGATCAGGTCGATGATCGCCGTGGAGCGCAGGGTCGCGTCCTGCGCCGTCAGTTCCTGGTCGCAGGTGCCGATCTTCCGGTCGAGCCAGGCCTGCGTGGCCTGCTCATAGCTCGCCGCCAGGCCCAGGATCTTCGGATCGGCCTCCGTCTGCCGGGTGATCGGGATCGTTGTGGCCTGCTTTGCCCAGACCCGCCACGGCGCGCCCGGAGAACGCTTCAGATAGAGATCGGCGCGGGCCACGTGGTCGGCCCAGTAGTTCGCCTGCGTCAGGAGCACCCCGTTGATCGTCAAGGAGGGGACCTCCTTATGGGTGTGGCCCAGGAGGATGAGGTCGATCCCCGGAACGCTCTCCGCAATCTCGATCGAGGAGTTCTCGCGGGGCAGCTGGAAGGGCGGCATCTCGCCGGTGGCCAGATCCCGCTCGAGGCCCATGTGCATCGCCACGATCACCACGTCGGCCTTTTCCTGGTCGCGGAGGATCCGCACCCACTTGCGGGCCTCGGGGACCGGATCGCGAAACTCCACCCCGGCGTAATTGACGGCATTGTCCCAGAGCGGAATGTCCGGCGTCGTCAGGCCCAGGATGCCGACGCGCACCCCGTCCACCACCTTGATCAGGTACGGCTGGAACCGGTTCTGGCCGGTGGCCTTTTCATAGGTGTTGGCTGAAAGCCACGGGAAGGCCGCCTCGCCGCGGGCCTTGTCCTGCACCTGCAGCCCGTAGTTATAGTCATGGTTGCCCACCGCCATCGCGTCGTAACGCAGGGCGTTCATCGCCAGCATCATCGGGTCCGGCGGGGCGTTATCGATCCGGTTGTGGTAATATTCCAGCGGTGTGCCCTGGATCGTGTCGCCGCTGTCGAGCAGGAGCAGGTGCGGCGACTCCAGGCGCAGGGTCGCGACCACCGTGGCGACTTTCGCCACCCCGAGCGGGACTTCCCGGTTGGTGTAGTAATCGATGGGATAGATGTGCCCATGCATGTCGGTGGTCGCGGCCACCGTCACGTGGGCGTAGTCGAGGCCGGCTTCGTCGGCCGCCCGGAGCGTGGGGCCGGAGGCGAGCCCGGCGGCGGCGAGGACGAGCGTGAGGGCCGCGGGCCGGAAGCGGCGGGTCGGTATCAGGGACATGCCGGAAGCCTTATTCAGCGGGGCCCCAAGGCGAGAAAGTTCGAATCAGGTGAACTGCACCCGCGAATTGGCGCGCAGGTACGCGGCGACCTCGGCGGCGAAGAC
>CAZWMF010000209.1:2170-7044 GCA_964634535.1 uncultured Opitutaceae bacterium
TGAACTGCACCCGCGAATTGGCGCGCAGGTACGCGGCGACCTCGGCGGCGAAGACGGCGGCGAACTCGGCCCGCTTCTTCTCGCCCATCCCCGGGATGCCCTCCATCGCCGCGGCCGTCTCGGGGTAGGCGCGCGCCATCGCGCGCAGGGTGGTGTCGCCGAAGATGATGTAGGCCGGAACCCCGCGCTCGTCCGCCAGGCGCTTGCGCAGGGCGCGCAGCTGCTCGAACAGGATCTCGTCGCAGGCGATGCTGCCGGGCCGGCTCGCGGCCCGCCGGGCCTTGGGCGAGGCCATCGGCTTGGTCAGCGTGACCGGGGTGCGGTTCACCAGCGCGGCCAGGCCCTCGGGCGTCAGCTCCAGGGTCGCGAACTCGCCGGCGCTCACTGTCAGGAAGCCCAGGCGCATCAATTCGCGGCCCACCGCCGACCATTGGGGCCGCGTCAGCTCCCGGCCGATCCCGTAGGTGGACAGCCGGTCATGGCCCCAGCGCCGGATCTTCTCGGTCTCGGCTCCGGTCAGGACCTCGGTCAGGTGGTGCATCCCGACGCTAAAGCCGCTCGCCTGGCGGATCCGGTAGACGCAGGAGAGGAGCTTTTGGGCGGGCACCGTGCCATCGAAGCTTTCCCGCGGCTCGAGGCAGTTGTCGCAGGCCCCGCAGTTGTCCAGCGGGAAGCGCTCGCTGAAGTAGCCGAGCAGTTCGCTGCGCCGGCAGGCGGCGCTTTCGGCGTAGTGCACGATCTGCCGCAGCTGGGCCCTGGCCACAGCGCGTTCATGCTCGTCGGTGATCTCATCGAGAAAGTGCGTCTGCTTGGCGATGTCTCCCGGGCTGAAAAGGAGCAGGCAGTCGCCGGGCAGGCCGTCGCGGCCGGCCCGGCCGGTCTCCTGATAATAGCCCTCGATGTTCTTCGGCAGGTCGTGGTGCAGGATCCAGCGGACATTCGGCTTGTTGATCCCCATGCCGAAGGCGATGGTCGCGCAGACAATCCGCACTTCGTCCCGGAGGAACTCCTCCTGGCGGCGGGTCCGCTCGGCCCCGTCGAGCCCGGCATGATAGGCATGGGCCGGAAAGCCGTGCTCGGTCAGGGCCGCGGCGACCCGCTCGGTCGCCGCGCGGCTGGCGCAGTAGACGATCCCGCTTTCGGACTCGCGGGCCCGCGCCCAGGCCAGGACCTGCTTCAGGGGCTGGTCCTTCGGGACCACCCGGTAGGTGAGATTGGGCCGGTTGAAGCTGGCGACGAACACCGCCGGCTCCCGCAGGCGCAGGTGGGTGATGATATCCGCCCGGACCCGGTCGGTCGCCGTGGCGGTGAGCGCCATCATCGGCACCTCGGGCAGGGCCTCGCGCAGGCGCGCGAGCTTGCGGTACTCCGGCCGGAAGTCGTGCCCCCATTCGGATACGCAATGGGCCTCGTCGATGGCCAGGGCGCGGACGTTCCATTGGCGAAGGTTCTCCTGCCAGCCATCGAGGAGCAGCCGCTCCGGGGCGGCGTACAGCAGCTGGTACTCCCCTCGGTGCAGCCCGCGGAGGCGGGCCCGGGCGGCTTCGCCATCGAGGCTGGAATTGAGGAACGTCGCGGCGACGCCGCTCGCCTGCAGGGCATCCACCTGGTCCTTCATCAGGGCGATCAGCGGAGAGACCACCACGGTGAGGCCCGGCCGGGCCAGGGCCGGCAGCTGGAAGCAGAGGGACTTGCCTCCGCCGGTCGGCAGCAGGGCGAAAACGTCCCGGCCCGCCAGGGTCGCCTCGATGATCTCCCGCTGGTGGGGGCGGAACGAATCATAGCCGAACGTGCGCCGCAGGAGGGTGGTCAGGTCGGCGTGGGCGGGTGCGGAGGCGGCGGGCATGCGGGAGTCATTGATGATGGCAGGTCGGTCCGCGGAAACAAAAAACGGCGGCAAAAAGCGGCTGCGCGGATTTTGCCCGGATCGTTTAATATATAATATTGCGCCGCCGAGTTTTGGCTTGCTTTCGTCACCTAATCGTAACTGAAGTGACAAATGGGCAAAGCGTGGCACAGGACCAGCTTGATGCTTGACTGTCACACCCCGTTGTTGTGGCTTCCACCCGCAGAATCACCGAAGTCGTCGCACACTATTCGACGGCCGCTCTTTTGAGAATCAACACACCTATGCAAACCAATCGTTTGAGACTACCATTCGCTGGCGTCTTCCTGCTCATCTTGGCCTTGTTGGCGCCAAACTTTGCCCGCGCCCAGGGCGTGACGACTTCGGGAATCTCGGGTTTCGTGACCGACAAACAGGGCCAGCCGGTCGCCGGTGCGACCGTCGCCGCGATTCATGTGCCGTCGGGAACGCGCTCGGTGACGACGACCCGTTCGAACGGCGAATACAATCTTGCCGGTTTGAAACCCGGCGGACCCTACACCGTGAGTGTCTCCGGCAACGGTTTTGCCACCCAGGAGCAGAAGGGTTTCGAATTAGAGGTCGGCGTCACGACCGCGGTCAATATCACCGCCTCCACCGACATCGTGCAGTTGCAGGGGATCACGGTCGAAGGCAGCCGCGACACGCTGTTCGACTCGACGCAGATGGGCTCGACGATCTCGACGTTCAACGCTTCGCAGATCGAGAACGTTTCCTCGGTGCGGCACGACGTGCAGGACCTTGAGAATCTGGATCCGCGCACCGCGGTCATGCAGAGCGCCCAGAACGACAACGAGTACACGATGAGCGTGCAGGGCCAGAATCCCCGCGAAAACCTCTTCCTGATCGACGGCGTCTCGGCGACCGACAACTTCGGCCTCAACTCGAACGGCTACGCCGGGGAAATGAGCCCGCTGCCCTTCGGCTGGATCGAATCCATTTCACTGAAGCTGAATGAATACGACCTCGCCTTCAGCGGCTTCACGGGCGGCGTGCTGGACGCGACGCTGAAATCCGGCACGAATGACTTTCACGGTTCGCTGTATGAAGACTACACCGGCACCCGCTTCCGGGGCCCGGATCCGATCGTCGGCCTGCTGGGTTCGCACGAACCCGAGCAGCAGCACACCTACGGCGGCACCATCGGGGGACCGATTATCAAGGACAAGCTCTTCTTCTTCATCGGCTACGAGGCTTTCCGCGAAATCGCGACCCCGCCGCCCGAAGAGTACTTCCTTTCCGATACGAACGCCGCCGGCGGCGCGACCACTCAGGAGGCCGCAATCCTCGCCCAGTTCCAGGCCTTGGGCTACAATCCCGGTACTTTCACTGCGGTTAGCCACACCTGGGAGCAGAATGCCGTGATGAAGATCGATTGGAATATCTCCGATTCGCAGAAGTTCGAATTCACCTTCCGCCACACGGACGGGCTGAATCCCCTCTACTACAACTACAGTGGCAGCTTCGAGACCTCAACGAGCAGCTCCTGGTACAACTCGCACCGCACCGACCAATCGTACACGGCCAAGCTCAACAGCGACTGGAGCTCCATGCTTCCCGGCCTGACGACCGAAATCGAGGCCACCTACAAGCGCTATGACGGCACGGCGGAACTCAACGGGTCGGATTACGCCGCGGTCACGATCAACAACGTCTCCGGATACAGCACGCAGGGCGGCACTCCTCCCTACGAATTCTTTGGCGGCACCAGCGGCAATTATCAGACCAACAACCTGTACACCTGGGAACAGGAAGAGCATGCCTATGGCGAGTATTCCCTCGGCGCCCACACCTTCAAATTCGGCGCCCAGGCGGATCGGGTCGCGTACACCGACACCTTTATTCCGAACACGATTGGCAGTTACTCGTTCACCAACGTGCAGGACTGGCTCAATGGGACGCCCACCGCCGCCTCGATCGAAATCCCGCTGCCAGGCTTTAGCTTGGCCTCGGCCGTTTCGCATTATTATCTCCTCGATGTCGCGCCGCTCATCCAGGATACCTGGAAGCCGAGTTCAAACCTGACCATCCTTGCGGGCGTGCGCATGGATTATCCCTACGAGCCCCAGAAGCCGCCGCTGAGCCAGACCTTTGTGAATGCCTTCGGATTCTCGAATCAGGGCACGATCAATGGAAACTACACGATCGCTCCGCGCCTTGGGTTCAACTACGCGCTCGATACCGAACAGAAGACCCAGATCCACGGCGGCGTCGGCTTGTTCCTCGGCCAGAGTCCCGCTGTCTGGCTGGAGAATTCGTTCAACAACGCCGGCCAGCTCGGCACCGCCTCGACCGCCAGCGGCTCGACTCCGCTGCTGAACAACAACGGCACGCCGTTCATCTTCACCGGCAACCCGGCCACGCAGGCGCCGCCTCCGACCACGAGCGCCCTCCCGATTCCAAGCTTCGACTATGCCGATCCGTACATCAAGTGGCCGTCGAACTGGAAGGAAAATCTGACGATCGACCACAAGCTGCCCTTCTGGAACGTGACGGTGTCGGCCTCGGTCGATCTGTCCCAGGTCAACAAGGATATGTACTACGTGGATCCGAATCTGGCGGTCGGGGCGGCTGGAGCTCCGGCCTACATGCCGGACGGCGCGATCCGCTATGCGGGCAACATCACCCCGACCAACGTCGGCAGCGCCTACTTCGTGCCGGGCTATACCACGGGTAATTTCTACACCTCGATGGCCAGCTATTCCTCGACCTCGGCCTCAAATCCCCTGCTGATCACGCATTTGGCGGGCGCGACCTACGGCCTCGAGAACACCGACAAGGGCGGCTCGCAAGAATACACGATCCTCCTGAATCGGCCGATGAAGGACAATTGGGCCTGGTCCGCGGCCTACACCCACACCCATGCGACGCAGGTCTATGAGCTGGGCGGCACCACGGCCGGCGGCAGCTATACCACGAATTACTTCGTCAATCCGAACGACAACGTCGCTTACCGTTCGCAATACGCGACGCCGGACAAGTTCGTGCT
>CAZWMF010000210.1:0-5469 GCA_964634535.1 uncultured Opitutaceae bacterium
GGGCCCTGTTCGGACCGGACTCCATGGTGCCGTCGCTCCAGGATGGGCGCGACTTCGTGGCCCATCAGAAATGGTTCTTCGGCACCGGACCGAAGCCCCAGTTCGATCGCTGGACCTATTGGGAACGGTTCGACTATTTCGCGGTGTTCTGGGGCATCTTTATCATTGGCGCGTCCGGATTGGTCATGTGGTTCCCCGGCTTCTTCACGCGCCTGCTGCCCGGCTGGATGGTGAATATCGCCCTGCTCCTGCATTCGGACGAGGCGCTGCTGGCGGCCGGCTTCATCTTCACGTTCCACTTCTTTAACACCCATTTCCGGATCGAGAAGTTCCCCATGGACACGGTGATCTTCTCCGGCCGCATTTCGAAGACCGAGCTGATCCACGAGCGCAAGCGCTGGTACGATCGGCTGGTGGCCAGCGGGCGCCTCGAGACCTACCGGGTCAAGGACGACTGGGAGGGGCGCCGCCAGATCGCGCGCGCATTTGGCTTCATGTTCTTCGGCCTGGGACTCGTGCTGCTCGGTCTCATCGTGTACGCGATGGTTTCGCGGCTGGAACACTGACCTTGGCCCGATTCCTATACCGCGTCGGTTGGGCGATCCTTCTGGCCCTGGCCGCCGGGCCGGTCGGCCGGGCCGATCCGGCGGCGGACGTCGCCCGCTCGGCCCACAGTTCGCTGAAGTGCGCCGACTGCCACGACGATTTCGAGGCGGCGGGCGGTCGGTCGGTCAAGCGGGTCGACTGTCTCTCCTGCCACGACGACAGCGGCGCCAAGCACGTCTTTCACCGACGCCTGGCGCTTAGTCCCCTGCCGCCCGGGCCGGACACGGCGTGCGCGGACTGCCACGGCAGCCACGCGATCGTCGCGGCCGATTCTGCGCAGTTCCCGTTTGCCAACAAATGGCAGACCACGGCCTGCGGCGAATGCCATGCCGCGGCCCGGGATAAGTTTTTCGCTTCGGCCCACGCCAGGGCCTTTACGGCGGGACCGGGCGCCCCGAGCTGCCTAACCTGTCACCGCCAGGCCCTGATTGCGGCCGACTCGGGCAAGCCCGATGTCGCGGTGAAGCTGCGGCAGGCCGCGCTTTGCGAGTCGTGCCACGTCAATCAGCCTTCGGTCGCGAACCAGAATCTGCGGGGCAACCGTTTTGTGGCGGCCTTCGATCGGAGCGTGCACGGCGCCGCCCTGCATCGCGGAAACGGCGCGGCGGCCACCTGCGTCGACTGCCACGGCGCCCACGAGATGAACCAGGCGATGGCGGTCAGCGCCCGCATGGGCAAGCAGCACGCCGCGGAATCGTGCGGCCGCTGCCATGCGAAGGAGGCGGCGCAATACGCCGATAGCGTCCACGCCTCGGCACTGCGCCGCGGCGCCCAGGAGTCGCCCTCCTGCCCGGATTGCCACGGCGAGCACGATATCCGGGCCCATACCGATCCCACCTCGCCGGTCTATGCCCGCAACCTGGCCCAGCAGGTCTGCGCCAAGTGCCATGACTCGCTGCCCTTGGCCAACAAATACGGCTTGGTGGGCAATGCCTTTCAGACCTTTTCCGATAGTTACCACGGCCTGGCGGAGCGGGAGGGCGCGGTCGCCGTGGCCAACTGTGCCAGTTGCCACGGCGCCCACGGCATCAAGGTTTCGACCGATCCGTCCTCCTCGATCAATCGGGCGAACCTCGCCCGAACCTGCGGCCAATGCCACCAGGGGGCGAATGCGCGCTTTGGCGTCGGCGCCGTGCACGTCAATCCCGAGGCGGCCAAGGGCCGGGACGGCGCCAGTCCGGCCCTCCATCTCGTCGCCAGTCTCTACGTGGTGCTGATCGTCGGCGTCGTCGGCGGCATGTTGCTGCACAACCTGCTCGATTTTCTCAAGAAGGTCCGGCGCAAGTTATGGATCCAGAAGGGCCTGATCGAGGAGGAGCCGGTCGCCCATCGCCTCCATCTGCGGATGACCGGGCACGAGCGCGCCCAGCACGGGTTGCTGGTGCTGAGCTTTATCGTGCTCGTGCTGACGGGATTCATGCTGCACTATCCGGATGCCTGGTGGGTTTGGGGCGTGCGTCGTATCAGTGCTCGCGCCTTCGAACTGCGAGGGCTGGTTCATCGGATCGCTGGCGTGGCGATGCTCGCCGGCGGAGCCTGGCACGTGGCCTATCTCGCGTTTTCGCCGGCCGGCCGCGGCCTGTTGGCCGCCCTCCTGCCCTGCCGCCGCGATCTGACGGATCCCTGGAGGGTCGCTAAGTACAATCTTGGTCTGGCGGCCGACAAGCCCCGCTTCGGGCGTTTTTGCTATGTCGAAAAGGCGGAATATTGGGCGGTGATCTGGGGGTCGCTGGTCATGGGCGCCACCGGGGCGGTCTTGTGGTTCGACAATTGGTCGATGGGCCTCCTGACCAAGCTGGGCTTCGACATCGCGCGGACGATCCATTTCTACGAGGCGGTGCTCGCCACGCTCGCGATCATCGTCTGGCATTTTTACTGGGTTATCTTCAATCCCGACGTTTATCCGATGAGCTTGGCCTGGTTGACGGGCCGAATGTCGGAGCGGGAAATGCTTGAAGAGCATCCCCTTGAATTGGACCAGCTCAAGAAGACGGAAGCGGCGAAGCCAACGGAGCCGCCTGCGGTCGAGACCGACCCTTGACCGGCCCAATGCATTGAATTGGCCAATTCCTCTCCGCGCGCCGGGGTCACGGGCCTCGCGCTCCGCGGGGAGGTGGATTCGGTCGGGCCGAATTGCCCGCGGTCCATGCGACCGAGGTGGCGAACGGCCTCCAGCCATCGCATAGGTCGGACTGCCCGGGCCGATGCCGGTTGCGTGACGAGCGCGCAACATTTGCGTAGGGTTTGGCAACCCCCGCCGAGCGAGCGAGCGGGGCTTATGGGATAATGGACACAGCCCGATTCCCATAATGAGCGAACCACACCCCACGGATATCCTTCCTGAGGACCGCAAACCGTCGATTTGGCAGAACTGGATCAGCCTGGCCGGCGCGATCATCGCCGGCGGCAGCCTGTTTGCCTTCATCCTCCTCTTTCTGTTCGACGTGCTGGGGGGCGGTACCCGCAACCCCTATGTCGGCATCCTGTGCTACCTGGTGGCCCCCGGGTTTCTTTTTCTCGGCTTGGCCCTCGTGCTGGGCGGCGCCTGGGTCCAGCATCGCGGTCGGGCGGCCCGGCGGCCGGGCCGTGCGCCGCGGCTCACCATCGACCTGTCGCGCCCGCGCGACCGCTGGACGCTGATCTGGTTTGGCATCGGCACGCTGGGTTTCCTGATGCTGACGGCGGTCGGCAGTTATCAAACCTACCACTACACCGAATCCGTCCAGTTTTGCGGTCAGGTCTGCCACACCGTGATGCAGCCGGAATTCGTCGCCTACAATGCCGGCGCGCACGCCCGCGTCGACTGCACCGATTGCCATATCGGATCGGGCGCGGCGTGGTATGTGAAGGCCAAGATCAGCGGGCTGCATCAGGTCTATGCGGTCCTGACCAACCGGTACGACCGGCCGATTCCGACGCCGGTGCAAAGCCTGCGCCCCGCCCGCGACACCTGCGAACAGTGCCACTGGCCCGAGAAGTACTCGGGCAGCGTCGAGCACACGCACAACCACTTTCTCGCCGACGATCCGAACACGCCCTATACGATCAAGCTGCTCGTCAATGTGGGCGGCGGCAGCCCGGAGCATGGGCCGGTCGGCGGAATCCACTGGCATATGCTGGTCTCGAACAAGGTCGAGTACGTGGCCACGGATGAGCGGCGCCAAAAGATTCCGTGGGTGCGCATCACGTCCGAAGACGGGCGCGTCACCGTGTACCGCACGGCCGACTTCAAGGGCGAGCCCGATCCGGCGCAGATCCGGGCGATGGACTGCATGGACTGCCATAACCGGCCGGCGCACAAGTTTCAGACCCCGGACGACTCGGTGGACGAAGCGATGTACCTGGGGCGCATCGACTCGTCGCTTCCGGCAATTAAGCGCACCGTGGTCGACCTGTTGACCAAGCCGTACGCCACCGAAGCCGCCGCCGACCAAGCGCTGCAGGCCGAATTGGGCAAACGCTACGCGAACGCCCGCAAGTTGGGCGGCGCGGTCGCCGCGGCCCAGGCGATCTATCACCGCAATTTCTTCCCGGAGATGAAGGCCGATTGGAGCAAGTACCCGGACAACATCGGGCATCTCAACTCGCCCGGCTGTTTTCGCTGCCACGACGGCAAGCATTTTGCCACCGACGGCAAGCATCAGGTGCTGACCATGGATTGCAATAGCTGCCACACGATCCTCGCCCAGGGCAGCGGCGCGGATTTGGCCAAGGTGGCGCCGGAGGGGGCGGCGTTTCAGCATCCGTCGGCGGATATCGAGGGGCTCGGGCTGCTCTGCAACGATTGCCATAACGGCAAGAACCAGGACAACTGATGAGCGCGCCCGCTTTGGACCCCGCGGCGGCTCCGGCTGGCCTCGATCTCGACCTCATCCGGAAGTACTCGATCGCCGGTCCGCGGTACACGTCCTATCCGCCGGCCACCAAGTTTCAGGCCGACGTCGACCGGGCCGCCTTGGACCGGGCGATCGAGCGCGACAACGCGGCGGGCGCGGGCCCGATTTCGCTCTATTTCCACCTGCCATTCTGTGAATCGCTCTGCTGGTACTGCGGGTGCAACACCATCATCACCCGGCGGCATGGCGCCGCCAGCGAGTACCTGGACGACCTTGCCCGGGAGATGGCGCTCACCGCGGCCCGATTGAATCCGGACCGCACGGTCACGCAGATCCACCTGGGCGGCGGCACGCCGACGTTTTTGTCCGGCGCGGAGTTGACGCGGCTCGGGCGGCTCATCCGGGAAAATTTCAACCTCGATCCGCAGTGCGAATTCGGCGTGGAAATCGATCCGCGCCGCCTCGTGCCGGACCAGATCGCGGCGCTCAAATCGATCGGCGCCAATCGCGCTTCCCTGGGCATCCAAGACACGAACCCCGAGGTGCAGGTCGCCATTCACCGCTGGCAGCCCCACGACCTCAACGAGCGCGCCTTCCGCGAATTGCGCGCGGCCGGCTTCGGATCGATCAACGTCGACCTCATCTACGGTTTGCCCGGACAAACGGCCGCCTCGTTCGGCCGCACGATCGACAGCGTGCTCGCCCTGGGGCCCGACCGATTGTCGGTTTTTAGCTACGCCCACGTGCCGTGGATTCGGCCGGCCCAGCGCATTTTTGAGACCCGCGGGCAGTTGCCGGCGGGCGAGGAGAAGCTCGCGATGTTTGCCGGCGCCCACGAGCGGCTCACCCGGGCCGGTTTCATCGACATCGGGCTCGACCACTTTGCCCGGCCGGACGACGAGTTGGCGGTCGCCCAGCGGCAGGGCACGCTGCAACGCAATTTTCAAGGCTACAGCACGGCGGCGGGCGCCGCGCTCTACGGCTTCGGCATCACGTCGATCTCATCGACGCCCGATTCCTATCGGCA
>CAZWMF010000210.1:5479-7006 GCA_964634535.1 uncultured Opitutaceae bacterium
CGCGGGCCGGCTGCCGATCGAACGGGGACTGCTGCTCTCGCCCGAGGACCAACGCCGGCGGACCATCATCATGCGCCTGATGTGCGACCGGCGGCTGGATTACGCGGCGCTCTCGGCCGAACTGGGCATCGCCGTGGCGCAAGTCTACGCCGCAGAAATTGCCAGTCTCTCGGACCTCGAGGCCGACGGCCTGCTGCAGCGCAGCCCGCAGGGCGTCGTCATTCTTCCGGCGGGCGCTCCCCTTTTGAGAGTAGCCGCCATGCGATTTGATGAGACTCTTATAGTAGGATCAGCGCAGCATTCAAAAGTCTTATGAGCATATACACCAAAATGTGCGCCTTCGCCGCCAATCCATACGGAGAGAGATTCCCGCGGCGCGACGATGATGACTGCAGACCCATTTTACCTCGCCAACTATGAAAAAGCACCCCCTCTGGTCCAGAAACGCGGTGATCGTCGCCGGCCTTGCCGCGTGGGGACTCCTGCTCGTTTCTTGCATATCCGTCGATCGCACGGTCCTCGCTCCACCCCAAATTGCCGGCGCCTCGTACGTGGGTTCCAAGCAATGTTCGCAATGTCATTCCGACGTCACGGATCACTTCCGCGGCTCGACCCATAGCAAGGTCGCCTTCGCCGATGCCAAGTTGGGCGACACCGGTTGCGAAGCCTGCCACGGCCCCGGCAGCCTGCATGTGAGTTCGGGCGGGGCGGCCGGAACGATCATCAATCCGCGCAAGTCGCCGGAGACCTGTTTCCAATGTCACTTGGAGAAGCGCGGCGAGATGAGCCTGCCCCACACCCATCCGGTGCTGGCCGGCAAAGTGAGCTGCGTCGACTGCCACGATGTGCACAAGGGCGATGCGGTGCGCGGCGGCGGCGCCGCCCTGGCCTCCCAAACGGCCACCTGCACCCGGTGCCATACCCAGCAGGCCGGCCCGTTTGTCTATGCCCACGGGGCCATCCGCGAGGAAGGCTGCACGGCCTGCCACAACCCCCACGGCTCGGTCAACGACAAGATGCTCGTCGCCCGCGACGCCAATTTGTGCCTCCGCTGCCATCTCGCCCAACTCAGCGCCGGATTCAATATCGGCGGCTATAGCAGCGGCGGTGCCCATGCCAACGCCATGGGAGCGCGGTTGTCGGAGGGCACCTGCTGGTCGGCGGGCTGCCACGAGGATGTTCACGGCTCCAATGTAAACGCCTCCCTGCGCCCCTAACCTCTACGGAAACCACTGCCATGAAAGCCACCTTCCTAGCCCTGCGGCCCACCATCGGTTTGCTCAGTTTCTGTGCGATTCTCGCGCTGCCCGCGACTCGGGTGCTCGCGGACGACACGAACGCCGATGCTTTCCCGACGTATGAAAGCTATATCAAGATCTCAGGGCTCGCGCCGGCGATCGCCGGCGACAACGCCGCGTTCGCCAATCGCGCGGGCATGCCGACCGACGGCGCCTACGGGATCGAGGATCTGTTTTACACCAAGGACCTGTCGAACGGGACCTCGCTGACGCTCAACGGACGCGCGCT
>CAZWMF010000211.1:0-6969 GCA_964634535.1 uncultured Opitutaceae bacterium
TACGAGGGCGGGTCTTCCATCTTGCCCTGTTTGACGTTGGCCACGACGCCCACGATTTCCAACGTCCGGCCACCGGTGGCCGTGTCGTCGACCCAGAGCCGTTGGCCCAGGACCCGATGATCGGGGAAGAAGGCGTCGGCGAGGGTCGCATTGACGACGACGGCCAGCGGGTGGTTGTCGTCATCGCGTTCGTCCACGGAACGGCCGCGCAGCAGCCGGATGCCCATGGCATCGAAGAAATTCGGGGTGATCACCCGATAGTTGGCCGAGGGCACATCGGCTGTCCGGGGCGGCGGTCGGCCCACGACCCGGAATTCGGCAGTGGACAGGCCGGTGGTCAACGGCAGGAGCGAGGTCGCACCCACCGTCGTCACGCCGGGGATGGCCGCGAGCCGGCCTTGGAGTTGTCGGTCGAATCTGATCAACGCGGCGCGGTCGGGATAGCCGGCTTCCGGCAGCGACAGGCGCACCGCGAGCGCGTGCTCCGGTTGGAAGCCCAGGCGCTCGGCCCCGGCCACCCAGAAGCTGCGCAGAAACAGACCCGCGCAGACGATCAGCGCAAGCGCCAGAGCGACCTGGAAGGTCGCGAGGACGTGCCGCAGGCGCTTTTGCCCGGGGCCGCCCGTCGAGGAACGACCGCCGGCGGAAATGGCATTGCGCAGGTCGGCGCGGGAGAAAAACCAGATCGGGACCAAGGCGGGCGCGAGACCGGCCGCCAGCGCGACCGCCGCGGCGAAGGCAAAGATCGCACCGTCGAAATGGACCTCGTGGACCCGGGGCAGGCCGGCCGGTATGAAGGTCAAGAGCGCGCGCAATCCCCAATGGGCGAGCCAAAGGCCGGCCAGGCCGCCGGCGCCGGCCAGCAGTGAGCACTCGGCCAGGAGGAGCCGGACCAGGGCCAAGCGCGAGGAGCCGAGGGCCGCGCGGATGGCGATTTCGCGTTGGCGGCCCATGGTTCTGACCAGGAGCAGCCCGGCGAGGTTTGCGCTGGCCAGCAGGAGGAGGGTCGCGACCACGCCCAGCAACGTAAGCAGCAGCGGGCGCACATCCCCGACGATTTTGTCGATGAGCGGCGTCACTTGGTTTTCGCCCGAACCGACATACTGCTCCGGGAAAGTTCGGCGCAAGTCGCGGAGGACGCCCCGCAGGTCGCCCGTCGCCTGGGCCGGGCTGAGGCCGGGCGCGATCCGGCCGAACACGAAGAGAAAATGCAGCGATGTGCGTTGATGGCGCATCGGATCGGACTCGGCCTGCAAGGGCACGCAAACATCGCCATTGTTTCCGTTCACCGGCAGCAGGAATCCGGGCGGCAGGACGCCCACAATGGTGTGCGGTTGGCCGCTCAGCGACACGATCCGGCCGACGGCATCCGATCGGCCGCCATAGAGCCGCTGCCAAAGTCCATAACCGATCACGGCGACGCGCGGCGCGCCGGCCCGGTCGTCGTCCGGAACCAGCAGCCGGCCCGCCTCCGGTCGGGCCCCGAGCATTGGAAAGAGGCCCGCCGAAACCCGCAGGCCCTGCACAAACTGGGCTTCGCCCTGGTCCACCAGGCTCGTATTGAATGTGCCCACGGCGGCCAGACCCTGAAACGACCGGTTGCGGTCGCGGTAATCGCAGAACTCCGGAATATTGAAGAACCCAAACTGGCTCTGGGCCGACGAACCGATGGCGTATAAATTCTCGGGATGGCTATACGGCAGCGGTCTCAACAGGGCCGCGTCGACGACCGAAAACACGGCCGTATTGGCTCCGATGCCCAGCGCAAGGATGAGGACGGCTGCGAAGGCAAAACCCGGCGCCGAGAGGAGGGCGCGGAGTCCGAATTTGAAATCTGAGAGCATGGTCGTGCAGTGAACCTAAACAGACGGGAATGTCCGCATGCCTTTGCACGCCTTGTGCCAGGCTCGGGCGGATCACGGACGCTGTGCCCGTCAACTGCTTATGGATTTATCCTCGGGAGTGTTCGGGTCGCGGATGCCTGAAAACGGGATGCGCCGGTCCCAGATTTGGGATCGTGAGCCGGCAGGACTCTCGGCATTTCTTCGTGCGCTGGACGAACGCGGCTGGGGCCTGAATTCGGATTTTGCCGTTCGGGGACTGGCGGCGCTCATCGCCCTTTGGTCGGTCCGCCTGCGGGGCGGCTGGCATGGGCCCAACCATCGTAAGCCGTTCCGGGATTCCGGCCGCCTCCCATCGTGGACCGGGCGGGCTGGCTCGACGGCCAGTGGGGGTCCACGCGCTTGCGCCGGTAGGCCGGTTTTGGATCGACCTGAGCCGCGCCTCCGCCGACTCACGGAAGAAGGTTTGACCCGCCTGTCCCGCGGATTACGGTGGACGGTTTTCCTCCCGTGAACGTTCAAGTCACCACCGTTTCCCCGACCCGCAAGACCCTCGTCGTCAGTCTCGATTCCGCCGAAGTCGACACCGAACACCGCGCCGTCATCGACCAATTTGTCCGCCAGGCCCGCCTTCCCGGTTTCCGCCCCGGCAAGGCCCCGGCCGCGATGGTGGCCAAGCGGTTCGGCAAGGAAATCGGCGACGAACTCAAGCAGAAGGTCGTCGCCAAGGCTTACCGCGGGGCCTTGGAGAAGGACAAGCTGCCCGTCCTCCACGTCGTCGACGTGGAGGAGGGCAAGATCGCCGCCGGCGAGGCCGCCCAAATCACCGTCACGGTCGACTTGCGTCCCGAATTCACGCTGCCCGAATTGAAAGGCCTGCCGGTCGCGGCTTCCAGCGTGGAGCCGACCGAAGCCGAGGTGGCGCAGACGATCGAAGGGCTCCGCTCCGAGCGCGCCGATTTCAAGACGGCCGAGCGTGCGGCCCAGAAAGGCGATTACGTCAAGCTGAGCTACGAAGGCTTCCTGGACGGCCAGCCCATTGCCGCCCTGGTCCCCGATAAGCAACTCTACGGCAAGGTCCCGCAAACCTGGGAGGAAGTGGAAGGCAGCAATGAGGGGCACCTGCCCGGCCTGGGCGCCCAGCTCGCGGGCCTGAAGACGGGAGACAAGAAGCGTGTCCCCATCGGTTTCCCCGCCGATTTTGGGGCGGTGCCCGCCCTGGCGGGCCGGAAGGCCGATTACGACATCGAAATTCTCGAGGTGCGGGAGCGGATCTTGCCCGCGCTCGATGCGGAGTTCTTCAAAGGCCACGGCGTCACCGACCTCGAGGGCCTGACCAAGCAGGTCACGGAGGGCATTCGCGCCGAGAAGCAGCGCCGCAGCCGCTCGGAACAGCGGCGCCAGGTGCAGGATGCGCTGCTCGGCCTCGTCGACTTTCCCGTTCCCGAGAGCCTGGTGGAGTCGGAAACCCAGGCGGTGCTTCGCCAGTTCATCGAGGAACAGATGCGCCGGGGCGTGCCCGAGGACCAGTTCGAGAAGGACAAGAAGCAACTGTTCGCCGGCGCCAAGGATTCGGCGCACAAGCGCATCAAGCTTCAGCTTATCCTCGCCCGGATCGCCGAGCAGGAGAAGATCGAGGTGACCGAAAAGGATTTCGACCAGTTCATCTACGTCGACGCGATGCGCCGCCGGGAAAAGCCCGAAAAGCTCGCCCGGGAGCTGGCCAAAGACCGCGATCGGCTGCGGGCGGCCCAGGAATCGATCATTTTCGACAAGGCGGTTGATTTCCTGGTCGCCCACGCTAAGGTGGCGGGGAGCCCATGAGCAGCTACTACGTCCCGATCGTCCTCGAAAATACCGGCCGCGGCGAGCGGTCGATGGATATCTATTCGCGCCTGCTCAAGGACCGCATCATCTTCATCGGCACGCCCATCGACGACGGCGTGGCCAACATTGTGATCGCCCAACTGCTTTTCCTGCAGATGGAGGACTCGAAGAAGGACATCCATCTGTACATCAATTCCCCGGGCGGGGTGGTGACCGGGGGCATGGCGATTTACGACGCGATCAATTTCCTCCAGTGCGACGTGTCGACCTACTGCATCGGCATGGCGGCCAGCATGAGCACGGTGCTCCTGGCCGCGGGCACAAAGGGCAAGCGATTCGCCCTGCCCAATAGCCGGGTGATGATCCACCAGCCCTCCGGCGGCGCCGGCGGGCAGGCGTCGGATATTGCGATCGCGGCCAAGGAAATCCTGCGCTGGCGCCACACGCTGACCGATGTCCTGGCCAAGCACACCGGCAAGACGCGCGAACAGGTGGAGAAGGACTCGGATCGGGACTACTACATGAGCGCGGCCGAGGCCAAGACCTACGGCATCATCGACCACGTGGTGGAGTCGACCCGCGAGGCGCAGAGCCTGGCGGGCAAGGCGGCCTGAAGGCGGCCGCCGCCGGCGGTACCCGGGATTCGGATATCCCCGGATCGCGTCGCGTCGGCCATCCCCTCGGCTTTCCGCACCGGCCATCGCGGCGGTTCGCCGAGCGGACGCGCATTCGGGCAACTCAATCCTTGCCGTGGCGGGCCAACCGATGCATAGTAGGAGAAAGCTTCTCCCATGGCCAAATCGTCGCGCATGACGCTGTGCTCCTTCTGCGGTAAATCGCAGGCGGAAGTCAAAAAAATCATCGCCGGACCGGGTGTCTACATTTGCGATTCGTGCGTCAACGTCTGCAAGACGATCATCGATCGCGAGGTCAAGCAGCCGGTGGTCGAGGCCAAGCCGGCGATCCGCCTGGTCAAGCCCTTCGAGATCAAGAAGGTCTTGGATGATTTCGTGATCGGCCAGGACCACGCGAAGAAGGTCCTGGCGGTGGCGGTTTACAACCACTACAAGCGGCTCCTGTTCGACTCGGGGCAGGCGGCCAAGGATCCGGCGGCGCTTTCGCCGGAGTTCAACGACGTCGAAATCGAGAAGAGCAACATCCTGCTCGCCGGCCCGACCGGCTCGGGCAAGACCCTGCTCGCGCGCACCCTGGCGCGCATTCTCGACGTGCCTTTCGCCATCTCCGACGCGACCACCCTGACCGAGGCCGGCTATGTCGGCGAGGACGTGGAGAATGTCGTCCTGCGGCTGCTGCAAAACGCCAATTACGATGTGAAGCGGGCGGAGTGCGGCATCATCTACATCGACGAAATCGACAAGATCCGGCGCACGACCGAGAACGTGTCCATCACCCGCGACGTTTCCGGCGAGGGCGTCCAGCAGGCGCTGCTCAAGATTCTCGAGGGCACGGTGTGCAACGTCCCGCCGCAGGGCGGCCGCAAGCATCCGAACCAGGAATACATCCAGATCAACACGACCAACATCCTGTTCATCTGCGGCGGCGCTTTCGTCGGGCTGGAGCAAATCGTCAAGAAGCGCCTGGGCCAGCGCTCGCTCGGGTTTCACATCAACGCGGAGGATCGCGAGCTCAAGCCGGAGGAACTGATGAAGCGGATCGCGCCGGAGGATTTGGTGCGCTACGGGATGATCCCGGAATTCATCGGGCGGCTGCCGGTGATCTCGGTGCTCGATCAGCTCCAGGTCGCCGACCTGGAAAAGATTCTCCTGCGGACGAAGAACGCGATGATCAAGCAGTACTCGAAACTGTTCGCGATCGACGGCGTGCGGCTGCGCTTCACCCCCGATGCGGTGCGGGCGGTGGCCGCCAAGGCGATGGAGCTCAAGACCGGCGCGCGCGCGCTGCGCTCCATCATGGAAAATCTCATGCTCGAGGTCATGTACGACCTGCCGCAGCGCGACGACGTCGCCGAGGTCGTGGTGGACGCCGGCGTGGTGGCCGGCCGGCGCAAGCCGATTCTACGGCGGGCCGCGAAATCGGTTCCGACCGAGAACGCGGCGTGACGGTCTATCCCGCCATCGATATCAAGGCCGGACGGTGCGTCCGGTTGAGCCAGGGTCGGGCCGATCGGGAGACGGTGTACGCCCCCGATCCGGCCGAGGTGGCGGCGCGCTTCCAGGCGGACGGCAGCCGCTGGGTGCACGTGGTCGACCTGGACGGGGCCTTTGGCGGCGCCCCGGTCAATCTGGACGCGGTCGCCCGGATCGTGGCCCTCGGCCTTCGCGTGCAGTTGGGCGGCGGGTTGCGCGAGCGCGGCGCGGTCGAGCGCGTGCTCGCGCTGGGCGTCGCGCGGGTCGTCATCGGCACTCGCGCGGCGGAGAGCCCGGAATTCATCGGCGCGCTCGTGCGCGATTTTGGCGATGCGATCGCGGTCGGCATCGACGCGCGCGACGGCCGGGTGGCCGTGAAGGGTTGGGTCGACACGACGGCGACGACCGCCCTCGACCTGGCCCGCCGCATGGACGGGCTGGGCGTGGCCGTCCTGATCCACACCGATATCGCCACCGACGGCATGCTGACCGGCCCGAACCTGTCCGCCCAGGAGGCCATCCTGGCCGGCGTGAAGGCCCGCGTGATCGCCAGTGGCGGCGTGACCCGCCGCGAGGACGTCGCCGCCCTGTCCGCCCTCGGCCGCCGCCATCCCAATCTCGACGGGGTGATCGTGGGCAAAGCCCTCTACGAGCGCCGGGTGGAGTTGCCCGACCTGTTATCCCTCACCGAAAGCGGTTTGGCTTAAGGCTGGGGTGGGTCGTTTGGATCAAACGCGTTGGGGTGCGCACTTCGCGCCGGTGAAGTCGAGGGTGAGTTCCCGCCCGGAACTTTTCGCCAGGTTGAAAGCTTGCCGCACGGCCAGTCCCAAATCTCGGTCGTTCGTGGCCAGCGTGATCGCCAGGGTCTTCACCACCGGGGCTCGATCGATGGTCGGTGGTGGCCGGTGGTATTGGTCGTCGGTGAGGTGCTCCAGCCACACCGTTGTGGTCGCTGGGTCGTCGCCGAGCTCGAGGATCGACAGGTGGGTCATGAAGTCGTCGGGTGTGGCGCCGTGCCAGTGCTCCTCGCCATCAGGGGCGTAAACGACGTCACCGGCCTGCAGCTCGACGGCCTGCTCCCCTCGGACCTGGACCAGACCTCGTCCGTCGGTGACATATAGGGTCTGGCCCCCGTGGTGGGAGTGCCAGGCGCTGCGGGCGCCCGGCGTGAAGCGGACCAGGGCAGCGTTGAG
>CAZWMF010000212.1:0-6968 GCA_964634535.1 uncultured Opitutaceae bacterium
ACCCGTACAACGGTTTAGCAAACCGTCCCTTTCGGCCACTCAGGCATCTCTCCGGATCAGCAGGTCGGAAACCCTGCGGATGGGGCAATCCTGGCGCAAGCGGAAAAGCCCAGGCGGAACGCCGGGTTTGAAACCCGGTCGACTTATCCCGTGATACCAATCGGGCCTCGCCGGGACCGAACACCGAGAGCGGCCACGAGGACGCAGGCTCCGGCCAGGAGCAGGCCCGTATTGGCCGAGTCCGGGACGGACCCCGAAGAGCCGAAGAACTGAATTTCGTCGGTAAAGATCCAGGGGCCGTTCTGCGTCAGGGCGACTTTTACGAAGGGGTCGGTGATATCCAACCCGGAGACCGTCAGGGCCTCGTGAACGTTGTCGTTCGCATCGGAGGCCGGCGTGATCAGCGAGCCCAAGACCGAGCTCCAATTGACGCCGTTGGCGCTCTCATAAATGAAGACGTTGGGCAGAACGACGTCGGACAGATTATCCTGGGTCGACCAAACCTCGATCGAGTTGACGGTTTGGACGGCGGGAAGAGTGAAATCGATGTCCTCCTCGGGCGTATTGTCCCAACCGACGTAGGCCGAATAGACGTTGGGAATCCAGGTGGAGGTCGCGCCCTCGTATGAGTCATACCAGGGGGCGACGCCAAACATGCCGTCGGTCAAGGTGGTCCCGGTATAGTCCCGATAGAGCCAGGATCCCTGGTCGCCAATGGTCGAGGTCGTGTATCCGAGCGGGGTGATTTCACTGCCGAAGGCGCTGGCCGCCAAGGCGAGCGCCAATAAGGGGAAAAGGCCAAAGGCGGTCTGGATTTTCATGGTGCCGTTCGCGGCAGCTTGGCTTGGGCCATTTTGGCAGCCTGAGCCATAAGCCCGTGTAATGGGTTAGATATAAACCGCTAATGCGTAATTTTACGCACGCACTTCGGAATTCGGATTTTTCGAAATGTAAAATTCCTCGACGCGTTCGGCCATGCTGATTGGCTGAAATCATGTCTATCTAACTATGCAAATGCATCTTATGATATTATCATCAAATCGTCGGGAGAGCGACGCTCAAGGCTCGACCGATCGGGGCGGCACCCGACGACAAATACTCGCCTGAATCGGTCGCGTCTTCGGCCCGCGCCCGAGTTCATGTTAAGTTACTCAATCGTCGGACCGATTATCATCTTAACCCTTTTCCGGCATGCCGCGCATTCTCCTAATCGATGACTCCCCGTCGATTCTGTCATTATTGGAGAAGGCGCTGCGGGGAGCCGGGTATGAGGTGGGGGTGGCCTCGAATGGCAAGGATGGTCTCAAAATGGCCCAAGGGGCTCCAGGATATGATCTTATCCTAACCGACATCTACATGCCCGACGGCGACGGCCTGGAGCTGCTCTTTGCGCTGCGCCGCTTGAAAACCCCGACTCCGGTGATCGCGATGAGTTCGGCAACCACGGGGCCCAAGAACATGTTGGCGGCGGCCCGGACGATTGGCGCCAAGCTGACCCTGAAAAAGCCTTTCTCCGGATCCGACCTGCTCAAGGCGGTCGAATCCGTTCTGCGGCGGACCCAACCGCTGCACCCGGTGTCCGCGGACAGCGGGGCCGTGCAAGGCGTCTGAGGCGGCAATCGGGTCCAGGCGACCCGAAGGTGCGGAGCTGGCCGGTCTAGTGGCCCGTCCGGATCGCGGTGACTTCGACTTCGACGCAGCAGCCCTCGAGGGCGAGGCCCTTCACCTCGATCAGGGTGCTCGCCGGCCGGCAGGCGCCGAGATAGCGGTCGCGGACTTCGCTATAAATCGGTGCGTCGTCCATGCGGACGAGGTAGGTCTGCACGCGGACGATGTCGGCGAAGCCCATCGCGGCCTCCTTGAGGATTTCGCCGATCAACGTGTAGATGTACTCGGTCTGCAGGGCCACGTCGCCCGGACCCACGACGGAGCCATCTGGCGCCCGGGCGAGTTGGCCGGTCGCAAAAAGCATCGCGGCGCCCGGCAATTCGATCCGGACCGCGGGGCTATAGGCGCCGCGGGGCGTCGCGTGGCCCTGGGGAAATATGAGGCGCCGCCTCATGGCGCGAGCTGGTCGAGGATCGCGTGGAGGACGCGGGCCGCCCCCACCGAGACGTCGTCCTGGTTGGCATCGATGGGATTGGGCGCCTTCTGGCCTCCGGCCAGGTCGCTCAGGCCGCGGACGACCAGCAGCGGTTTGTGGTTGGCCCAGCAGACCTGGGCATAGGCGGTCGACTCCATGTCGACGCAGCGGGCCTGCCAGACGCGGAATATCCACTCCCGGTAGGCGGCGTTGTCCAGGAATACCGGGCCGCTGACGCCGGTGCCGCCGACCAATACCCGAACGGTGCGGGTTCCGCGTCGGATCGGGGCGAGATTGGCCACGGCCCGGCGGGCGGCGGACAGGAGCGCCGGATCGGCGGGGAAGAAGGGCATCGACTGGTAGACGGATTCGCCGTCCCGGACGGTGGCGACCGAGTCGGGGAAAATCATGCCATAGTTTTCCAGTGCCGGATGCAGGTAGTGGGGCACGATGAAGCCGCCCTGGCCGTCCGGATTGAGATAGGCCGCTTCGGCGTGGTAGGCCCAGCGCTCGGGCACGACCACGTCGCCCACGGCGAGGCTCGGATCGACGCCGCCGGCCACCCCGGCGAAGAGCACCCGATCGATGGGAAAATGGTCGAGGGCCACCTGAAGTTGGAAGGCGGCGTTGACCAAACTCATGCCGGCGCGGAATACGACCACGGGGCGGCCGTCGGTCGTGCCGAAGGCAAAGCGGATGCCGTCGACCGTCGCCACCCGCTCGGGACCGGCGGGGAGGAATTCCCGGTCGAGCGCCCGGACTTCCGGCGGGTAGGCGCCGAGGATGGCGGTCAATGCGGCCGCGGACAGAACGGGGGCGACGGCCAACCCGAGAAGGGTAAGAAGCCAACGGACGGCGGAGGGGCCCGCGCAGGAATGCGGGCGGATCGGATCGGTCGCTCGGACGGGACAGCGGTGCCCCCAACGCCGGCGTGCGGCCGGAGGACGGGCGCGGCAAGGCGGAAGCATGGTGGACGGGGCGGGCGGCAGCACGGCTTGTGCCAGGGCGGAGGTGGGACTCACCGGGAGCGGGACTCGGGATTTCTGCTCGCCCGGGGCGGCCTTGGCGATGAGATTCACGCCTCGACCGAGCGGGCGGATCCACCTTTCCAGGCTTCCGATGCGCCGGCCTCGTCCGTCATCCTCGACTTTTTCTGGAAACCTTCGGATTTTTTCAGCCGGCCCTCGCGTGAGCGCAATTCCCCTTCTCAGCATCGACGGCATGGGCATGCGCTTCGGGAACCGGCCGGCTCTTTCGGGAATCGATCTCACGGTCGAGCGCGGTGAATTCGTGAGTTTCATCGGGCCGAGCGGGTGCGGAAAATCGACGCTCTTGCGGTTGATCGCGGGTCTGGCGGAGCCGTCGGAGGGGTCGATCCGGATCGAGGGCTTGAGCCCGGCCAAGGCCCGCGACCGCCTGTTCTTTGTGTTCCAGGACGCCTGCCTGTTGCCGTGGCGCCGGGTGGCGGCCAACGTGGAATTGCCGCTGCAACTGCGCGGGGCGCCGGCGGCGGAGCGCCGGGAACGCGTAAGGGAAATGCTCGATCTGGTCGATCTGGCGGGGGATGCCGGCAAGTACCCCTGGCAACTGTCCGGCGGCATGAAAATGCGGGTGTCGCTCGCCCGGGCCCTGAGCGTCCGTCCGGGCATCCTGCTGATGGACGAGCCATTCGGCGCCCTCGATGAAATCACCCGGGACCGGTTGAACGAGGACCTGCTCGCCCTGCGAGAGAAGGCGCCGTTCACCGGTTTCTTCGTGACCCATTCGGTGGCCGAGGCGCTTTTTCTCTCCACGAGAGTGGTGGTCCTGTCGCCCGCGCCAGGGCGGATCAGCGCCGACCTTCCGGTGCCGTTCCCCTACCCGCGTTCGCCCGGATTGCGCGAGGATCCGGCCTTTCTGCGGCTCCTCGGCCTGGCGGGCCGGGCGCTGCGTTCCGTCCAGGCGGACCGGCCATGAAAGTCCGCCGATCCCCCATTCCGGCGCTCGTGGCCGGCCTCGGCCTTTTGGGGCTCTGGTACGCCGTGAAGGCCGTCTTCGCGATTCCGTCGATTCTTTTGCCCGCCCCGCACGAGGTCTTCGCGGCCGTGTGGCGGGAACGGCGGACGTTGGGCCAGGCGGCCGGGGTGACCTTCGAGGGAGCGTTTCTCGGTTTTCTGTGCGCGGCGGGGCTGGGGTTTTTGCTCGCCGCGGTCCTCGCGCTGTCCCGGCTCGTCCGGTTGGCGGCGACCCCGTATATTCTCATTTTTCAGATGACTCCGGTCGTCATCCTGGCGCCCATCTACGTGCTGTGGCTCGGCCAGGGCCTGCCAGCCATCGTGGCGATCACGTTCATGATCTGTTTTTTCCCGGTGGTGGCGAACACCATCCTGGGCTTTGCCTCGGTCGACCGCAACCTGGTCGAACTCTTCGTCATGTGCGGGGCCCGGCGCCGGGATGAACTCCTGAGGCTGCGGGTGCCGGCCGCGTTGCCGTATTTTCTGACGGGCATCAAGATCGCGGGCACCTTGGCCCCGATCGGGGCCATCACGGGGGATTTTTTGGCGGGCAGCGCCCAGAACGGCATCGGGGGGCTGGGGTTCACGACGATCGTGTATTTCTCGCAGCTGCGCAGCCCGGAAGTATTCGCGACCGGGCTCGTCGCCTGCCTCCTGGGGTTCCTGTTCGTGGGGGGAGTCTATCTCCTGCACGGATGGCTCCTGCGCTCCTGGCACGAATCGGCCCGGGGGGATTGAGGCTGGGGAGACGCGCCCAATCGGCGTGAGTTTTGGCGAAAAGGTCGGCAGAGTCGGGCCGCCCCAATCCTACCTCGCCTGCCGTCCCCGGCTCCAGTCGGCGGACTGGCATCGCGGGTGCTGGACACGGGGGCAGCCCATGAAGGATTTTTTCCAGCTATCCGCCCACGGGACGAGCGTCGGCCGCGAATTGGCCGCCGGCCTGACCACCTTTGCCGCCATGGCCTATATCCTGGCGGTGAACCCGTCGATTCTGGCCGTCACCGGCATGGACCGGGGCGCCCTGGTCACGGTGACGGCTCTGACCGCCGCGGCCGCCACGGCGCTCATGGCGCTACTCACCAATTTCCCGATCGCGCTCGCTCCCGGCATGGGAATCAACGCGTTCTTTGCCTTCACGGTCTGCCTGGGCTTCAAGGTGCCGTGGCCGGAGGCCCTGGGCATGGTCTTCGTGAACGGGGTCGTGTTCCTGGTCCTGTCCCTGACGGGCGTGCGGGAGCGGCTGGTGGCGGCCATCCCCTACCCGCTCAAGATCGCGATCACCTGCGGGATTGGGCTCTTCATCGCCTTCATCGGGCTAAAGAATGGCGGCATCATCGTGGCCGA
Organism: uncultured Opitutaceae bacterium; assembly: GCA_964634535.1. Taxonomy (GTDB): domain Bacteria; phylum Verrucomicrobiota; class Verrucomicrobiia; order Opitutales; family Opitutaceae; genus Palsa-1447. Next base: position 5,422 of record CAZWMF010000212.1, read on the forward strand.
TCCGGCCACCTACGTGGCCCACGGCGATTTTTCATCCCCGCCGGTGGCACTGTGCCTGGCGGGGATCGCCCTGACGGCCGTTCTCGTGGCCCGGCGGGTGCCCGGGGCCATCGTGATCGGCATTGCCCTGGTCACCCTAGCCGGGTTGTTCGTGCCGGCCGGGGCCTCCACCGTGACGGTCAAGCCGGCCGCGTTCTTTTCCCTGCCCGACAGCCCGGCGCCCCTCATGTTGCACCTGAGCTTCGGCTTCCTCGGCAGTTGGACCAAAATGCACCACGCCCTGCCGATCATCCTGACGCTCCTATTGGTCGATATGTTCGACAACATCGGAACCTTGATCGGCGTGACCAAGCGGGCGGGCTATCTCGGGGCCGACGGGAAGCTGCCCAAGGCCGGCCGGGCGCTGCTGGCCGACTCGACCGCGACCATTCTCAGCGCCCTCATGGGGACCTCGACCGTGGTGAGCTATATCGAGTCGGCGGCCGGCGTGGAGGCGGGCGGGCGGACCGGGCTCACCACCTTGACCACGGCGGGCCTCATGCTGGCGGCCCTCTTCCTGACCCCCATCATCCTGATGGTGCCCGCCGTCGCCACGGCGCCGGCACTCGTGATCGTGGGCATATTCATGATGCAATCGATCCGGGAAATCCCCATGGACGAATTCGCGGTGGCGGCTCCGGCCGTGATCATCATCCTCGCGATCCCCTTGTCGTTCAGCATCGCCTCGGGGATCGGGCTCGGCCTCATGGCCGCGGCCCTGATCGCCCTCGGAACCGGCCGGGCGCGGGCCTTCCCCGCGTTCAGCTACGGCATCGCCCTGGTCTTCTTTCTGGAATTCTTCGGCATCTTCCCCTTCGGGAAATAGCCGCCGCTCAGTAGCGGTAGTGCTCGGGCTTGTACGGACCGTCGACCGGCACGCCCAGGTAGGCGGCCTGCGCGGGCGACAGCTTGGTCAACTTGACCCCGATCTTCTCGAGATGCAGCCGGGCGACTTCCTCGTCCAGGCGCTTGGGCAGGCGGTAGACCCCGACTTTATAGGTCTCGCGGTGTTCCCAGAGGTCGAGCTGGGCCAGGCACTGGTTCGTGAAGCTGTTGGACATCACGAATGAGGGGTGCCCGGTGGCGCAGCCCAGGTTGACCAGGCGGCCCTCGGCCAGGAGATAGATCGAGCGGCCGCTCGGAAACGTGTACATGTCGTACTGCGGCTTGATCGTGGTGCGGCGCACCCCCGGGGCGGTCTCGAGCCGGTGGACCTGGATTTCCGTGTCGAAGTGGCCGATGTTGCAGACGATCGCCTGGTCGCGCATCTGCTCCAGGTGCTCGAAGGTGAGCACGTCGCAGTTGCCGGTCGTGGTCACGTAGATGTCGCCGCGGCCGAGGGTCTCCTCGATCGTGGTCACCTCGAAGCCTTCCATCGCCGCCTGGAGGGCGTTGATCGGATCGATCTCGGTCACGATCACCCGGGCGCCGAAGCCGCGCAGCGAGTGGGCGCAGCCCTTGCCGACGTCGCCGTAGCCGCAGACCACCGCGACCTTGCCGGCGATCAT
>CAZWMF010000213.1:0-6953 GCA_964634535.1 uncultured Opitutaceae bacterium
ATCTGGCGGTCTACCTTGTCGAGGGACTCGCGCAAAGGCTGCACGAGCGAAGCCACCGCCTGGCGGCGCAGGTCCAGGTCGCCGGTCGCCTGCACCTGCAAACGGGCGAACGACGCCTGCGCGTGTTCGAGGAAATCCGCACGGTTGGCCCGGAGGGCGTCGGCCGCGAGCACCTTGAATTCCGAGGCCAGTCGCGCGTGCGCCGCCTGTTCAGCCTGGATACGTTCCAGGAGCCCCGCCTGGCGCGCCCGACTCCACAACCAAGCCAGACCCAGTCCGGCGCCGAAGGCGGCGATGAGGTAGAGTGAGAGCACGGGCTTTCCCAGTACAGCGTCGCGCGCGTTCCTGCAAATCAATCCCGGTTGGCATTGACACCGAGATGGGATTTCACCACAGAAATAATATGGTCCTGGCATGTTCGGAGGGACGTCCACCCTGCGGAAACCCCATTACGCCCAGTCCGGCGGCGCGCGGATGATGGCCGAGGCATCGCCCACTTTTCCGGCCGTGGAGCAGCGCGCTTCGGTCTTGGTGGTCGACGACGAATACGGTCCGAGGGAATCGATTGCGTTCACGCTCGGCACCGAGTTTTCCGTGGATACGTCGGAGCGGGCGGCGGATGCGCTCGCCAAGCTGCAGAAGCGCGAATATTCCGCGGTGGTGCTCGACATCCGCATGCCCGAGATGGATGGAATCCGGGCCTTGGACGAGATCCGCCGGATCGACCCCTTGGTGTCGGTGATCATGCTGACCGGCTACGGCACGCTGCACACCGCCCAGCAGGCGATGGCGGGCGGCGCCAACCAGTATATGCGCAAGCCGCCGGATGTCGGCGAACTGCTTTCGGCGGTGCGCAAGCACTCCGAGGCCACCGCGCTGCGCCGCCGGCAGGCCAAGCTGACCCGCGAGGCGCTCGAACTCAACGTCACGCTCAAGAAGGAGATCGAACGCTGCGAACCGCAGGTTTGGCAGGGCAAGGCCTCGGTCGAGTTGGTGCACGACCTGAACAACCCGCTCACGGTGGTCATCGGCTACTCCAACCTGGTGGTCGAAGAGGCTCGGTCCCTGGCCGACCGGGATCCGGATTTGGGCGCGAAGTTGTTCGAATACGCCCAGATGGTGGAGAAGGCGGCCGAATTCTGCCACCACCTCTCGGAAAACTGGCGGATGTCGACCAAGAAGCTCATCGAGATGAAGCGGCTCGATCTGGTCCAGGTCACCCGGGATGTTCAGCGGGTCATCTTTTTCGGCAATGTGGCGATCGACATCACCGGTTTGCACGAGGTTTACGTCCTAGGTTCGCGTTTCGAGCTCATGCGCATCTTCCAGAACCTATTCAAGAATGCCCTCGAGGCGGGCGCGCGGAGCGTATCCGTGGCGTTCGCTCTCGTCGCGGATGGCGTCGAGGTCAGGATCATCGACAACGGTCCCGGCATGGATGCCGACAGCGTGCGCCGCGCCCTCAAAGGGGGCTATACGAGCAAGGCGGCGGGAACCGGACTCGGCCTGGGAATCTGCCGCCATTTGGTGACGGCGCATGGCGGTACTTTCGGCCTGACTTCAGAAATTGGAAAGGGCACCGAAGTGCGGATGACTTTCCCGTCGGCTCAGACGGAATGAAGGGGCGGACCCGCGGGATGTGCCTCCCCGCGATGGACCATGACGCGCCGCGCTGACATCACTGGAATAGGCTCCGTGGCGCCGGTCGGCGTCGGTCGGCTGATTTTGAAACCATTTGGCCGGGTCCATGCGCACGGTTTTGGCCGGTGCGATTCACATCCCAGGGAGGAACGATGCTGAAAACCGTACCTTTGGTGACGGCGGTCGTTGCCGTGGCGATCGGTCTCCTGGTCGCCTGGTCCAACCCCAAACGCCTGGTCAACCAAGTGGTGGCGACCTGTTGCGGCCCTGTCGCCGTCTGGCTGCTTTTCCTTTTCTTTGTCGTAAACCTGCAAAACGGTTTGTTTGCCTTGCGGGTCATGTGCGCGGTGGCGGCGTTCTTTCCGATGCACATCGGTGTATTGGAATTGAGCATCGCTTACGGTTCGTTGCAGGCCGCGCCCCGGTGGCGACGTCGCTGTGCGGGCTGGTTCGCTTATTCGCTCGTTCTGGCCTGGGTCTGTTTTACCCGATTTTTCATCCGGTCGGAGTCAACCCCGGCCCACCGACTGTACGATTGGGGCTATTATGTCTACATCGCCGGGGCCCTGGCCGGCTACGCCTACGTTTTTTTCCGGATGCTCGCCGATATTCGCCGGGTGGATGGGGTGAGGCGTCTGGAACTCGAGGTGTGGCTGCTGGGTGGATGTTTTGCCGCGGCCGCGATTCCCGTGATGATCTGGTTGAAGGCGAATTCGCACAGTTTGGGTTATGTTCAGATGCAACCCATTTTTATTCTGCTTTTTATGGGAGGGACCGCCTACACGATCACGACGCACCGCCTGTTCGATGTGGGTCAGATATTGCGGTTGCTCGTGCATCGGGCGGTGCTCGTCCTGCTCTGCTCGGCTGAAGCGTTCGGTGTGTTTTGGATGGCCGAAAAGGTTGCGCCGCGCCCAGTTGCGTTCGTGGTGGCGATCGGCGTGCTCACGATCTTTTTTGGCCCCGTCCGCCGCTGGCTGGATCGCCACTTTGGGTATTACCAGCAGGAAAGCATCGCCCGGAACGCCGCGTTTGATGTCGCGCGCAAGGAAGTCCGCCTGGAGCACTTGCAGGAGGAGTTTCGCAACATTCTTAAGGGATTCGGTCTGGCCGAGCAGGCGATCGTTCTTTCCGGGGCCAACGCCTGGTTGAGCGGGTGCGGCGTGCAGGTGGGCGGAGACGAACCCGAAATCGTCACGTTGCGCGAACTCGGCTGGGCGACGCCCGAGCGGCTGATCCGCGAACGCGAGTCGCCGGGCCGCAAGGCATTGGCGCGATTTCTCGACGAGCAGCAACTGGGGGTCGCCCTCATCGTCCAGGGCCCCAGCGTATCCGTGCTCACCGGCCTGGGGCGTTCGGCGACGCGTCGTCCATACAACTATCAGCAAGTTAAGCAATTGCGTGAGCTAAGTTCGATTTTTCAGGGCCCTTTGGAGCGGGCTCATATCGCCTCGAAAATGCAGCACACCGAGCAGCTCGCCACGATGGGGCTGCTCGGCGCAAGCATTGCGCACGAGATCCGCAATCCCCTCGTGTCGCTTAAGGCCGTCGTGCAATTGCTGCCTGCGCACCATGGCGAGAAGGAGTTCCAAGATAAGTTTTTCACTCTGATGATCGATGAGGTGAAGCGGATCGACCGGCTCACGGAGCAACTGCTCGATCTGGCGTCGCCCCGCGCTTACACGACCCAACCTATCCGTCTCCATGCCGCGGTCCAATCGGGCTTGGAGCTGGTGACTCCCCGGGCCAAGGACACCGGGATCCCAATCGAAGCCCATTTGCAGGCCCAGCCCGATGAGATACTCTGCGACCCATCTGCGGTTAAGCAGGTCATTATCAACTTATGTCTTAACGCTATACAGATATTGGACGGTTGGGACGGGCCTCGATTTATCCGGGTGGCGACGCAGAATTGGCCCGGCCATATCGACCTCACGGTGACCGACAGCGGTCCGGGAATCGATCCGACGATGCGCGGCCGGCTGTTCCAAGCCTTCCAATCGACAAAATCTTCGGGTTTCGGACTCGGGCTTGTCGTTTGTCGCGATATACTTGCTAGTTTAAATGCCACCATCATCGTCGATCCGCCCCAGCCCGGCGAGGGAGCAACTTTCCGGGTGAGCTTTCCATGCCGACTCTGATCCTCGTGGCTACCAACGACTCCCGTCTCGCGGCAGACTGGGAGCGTCAGCTGCCCGCCCGGCATGCCGTGCTGTACCTCGGTCGGGAAGATTCGCCGACGACGCTCCCGGCGGGAATCGCGGCGGTTCTGGTCTTGGACATCGCCGCCGATGCGCTCGTTCGTCCCTCGATGGCCCGGCTGCCCACGATTTTGGTCGGGGAACCGCGAAGCGCGCTGTTCGAACAGGCCCGCATGGCGGGGCGGGCCAAGGTATATCTCTCCTATGAGGAAAGCACGCGGCGTTTGAGCGAGGTCCTGCCTTTGGTCGAGGAAATTGCCGAAAAGCAGTCGATTCTCGAACTCCTGCTCGAACGAAACCGTCGGGCGGAAATGACGATGGCGCCGGCGCGCATGCCGACCGAGCCGGCAGAAGCGACCGAGCTTTGGGAATTCATCGAAGCCGCGGTCGAAAATATCGATAGCCGCGACCGGCTGCTGAGCGAATTTCGTCGAGCGTCGCGGATTCTCCTGCACGCGTCGCACGCGGTGTTTTTCTTCCGGGAGGCCGACGGCTTGCGCGCCGACCGGGGCACGTCGTTCGTTCCCTTGGACGATCCGGTGGTGGCGTTCTTTGAGAATCATCCCGCCATCGTCGACGGCAACGCGACGGAGTTCCAGGGCGACCCGGCGGCCGAGTTGGCCGTGCGAAACCGCTTGGCGCTCTGGGGAGCACGCATGCTCGTCCCCATCCACGACAATGGCCGGCTCCTAGGCCTCATGGCCTTTGGCATGCGCGACGATGGGCGGCCGTTTGGCGATGCCGATCGTTCGCGGGCCAACTATCTCGCCCGTCTTTTGCGCAACTGTCTGGCCAAGGCCGGCCAATGGACGCGGTTGAGCCGGCTGGCCGAACACTCGAGCCTTGGCATGAAATATTTGCCGGGCACCCTGATCCTGGCGCCGGACGAGGCGCCACCCCACCAAGTGCCGGTGATCATCCGCGATCTGATCGGGCAGACCCGCCGGACCCGCCAGGTTTGCCGGGTGGCGCCCTCCGATGGTCAGCCATTTCGGGGGGGCGCCGGATTGATCGCCGAGACCGGCGGAGTCTGGGCCGCCTGGGAGGAAGCGAGTGGCGAAATCCGCGACCGCGAGGAGCGCGAACGCTGCGGCCGCAAACAGCTCCTGCGGGAGATGGCGCTCACCCTATCGCATGAGCTGGGCAACGCGCTCGTTTCGCTGGCGACCATGCGCCAGCTGCCGGGCGACTATCCACCGCTGATGCTCATGCGCACGGCGAAGGACGACGTGGCCAAGCTCGAGACCCTCAACCGCCAACTGAGCCTGATGCAGACGTTGAATGAGCGGGAGACCAAGACGGTCGACCTGCGCGACCTGGTCCGGGCGATTGGCGAATCGCTGTCCATCAAGGTGGAGGTGGGCCCGGAGCCGGTCGGTCTGGCGGTCGCGCCCGATCTGGTCGAGTTCGCCTTGCGCTCCCTGATCGATTCGGTGGCGGAGAACTGGCCGGCCCATGTGCCGCGCGTCCTGACCCTGGAATTGCGCGCGACCGGCGATGGCGCCAACCGGACCGCCCTGCTGTCGCTGCGCGGCCACCATCTGGAACTGGAAGGGGTCCTGCCGGAGCCGGGCGACGATGCGATACCGCATCACGGGCGCCTGGGCGTATTCTTGGCCAAGGAAATCATCCAGCTGCACCAAGGCGAGATCCACGCCGGCCCGGGCGTCGAGGGCACCGAAATTCTGATTTCCCTGCGCTCGCTGCCGCCGCGCAGCGCGGCGACAGCGGGAGAAAACGCCGGTCAGGCCTTCTCGTAGCGATAGCCTTCGCCGTACACGGTCGTGACGTAGGTGTCGAAATCGACCCCCGTCTGGCGGAGCCGGTCGCGCAGGGACGAGACGGCCTCCCGGATGGCCGCGTTGTTGCCCCGGTAGGCGCGGCGCCAGATCGAGTGGTAGAGCGACTCGTAATCGATGATCCGATTGGGCTGGGACTGAAGGGTCTGCAGCAGGCGCAATTGCAGGCGGCTGACCGGGACATTCACCGGCTTGCCCTCGCGGCGGGCCTCGACCAGGCGGCGCTGCGGCGACACCTTGACCGCGCCGAAATGGAAGTCTTCCAACGCCTTCTTGGTCGGCAGGGGCGCCCGATAGGACCGGCGGACGAGGTAGCGCTTGAGACTCTCGCACTGCAGGGCCACGGAGCGCGGCGAAAAGCCTTTGCCCCACGAAGCGACCGCGCCCCGCCGGAACAACTCGGCCTCGACGCGCGACGGGGCTCCAAAAATGACGAACGGAATGGCATGGCCGTCTTCGGCGAGGCTGGCCATCAGCGGCAGAACGGTCTCATTGCCCACCCGATATTGGGCGATGATGATGTCGAAGTGCGGAGCCTTGGTATACGTGTCGAGGGCTTCGGCGAACGAATCGCAAACCTTGGGTGAAAGCCGCTGATGATCAAGCAACGCGGCGAGCGACGAGCGAACAGAATCGGAATTAGCAACGAGTAGAATCATAGGATTAGGCATGAAAATATGACTTTTGCATTGAACATGCAATTCCCTTTTAGCATCGCTGAGGCGTGAATGTTCGGGGTTTCGAGTCAATTTGGGCGGGAATCTCCACCGCCGGATTCTCACCCGCTCTTCTGACAGCCTTCATGGCGCTGGCGCTGGCGATGCTTTCGCTGGCGGCAAATCCGCGAGGGCCGTCGAATCGGGCGTGGGCCCTGCTGCTTACCTGCGAGGCGCTTTGGCAGGCCGGCATCGGCATGGCGCAGACCTACCCATACCACAAGGTCGGTTTTCTGCGCTGCGCCATGTTCATATGCTACGGTCTCGTCTGGGCCCAGGCGCTGCTCTTCGAGACGCTAGTGGCTCCGTGGGCTTCCCTTCGCACGATTCTCTGGCGGATGCGTTGGCAGTTGGTCTTGGTCGTCTTTGGCGGGCTTGCGTTTACCGATGGGTATATTCCAGCGCGGAGCACGCCGGAACACCCGGTGTCGGGCGGCGCCTATTTGCCGCTGCTCGCGGTGGGCCCGATCTGGTGCGGGGTCTATCTGGTCCGTGCCCTGCGCCGGTGCCGGCGTCGCGAAAGCACGGGACGCATCCGGTCCGGCGTGTACGCCTTTGCCGCCTCTTCCGCTGCCCTGACTTCCTCCAAACGCGCA
>CAZWMF010000214.1:0-6953 GCA_964634535.1 uncultured Opitutaceae bacterium
AGGCCAAATTGGGTCAATGCCGGCCCGGAAGCGCGGACGAGGACGGTCTCGGCCGCGGAGCCGCCGATCACAAACCCGGCGATCAGGGTGCTGCCGCTGGTGCCAACCGTGGCGCGGCTCGAGATATTGATGAGGCGGCCGATGTCATCGGTGGAGACAACGGCAAGGGTGGCGGGTGAACTGGTCGCGCTGCCGAGCGCGTTGGTCGCGACGCAGGTGTAGATTCCGGCGTCGGTCGTCGTTGCATTGCTCACGAGGAGAGTGGCGCTGGTCGCCCCGGCGATTGCGCCGCCGTTCGCGTACCATTGATAGGAAAGCGCGGTGCCGCTCGCGGCAACCGAGAGACTGAATGATTGCCCAATGCCGATGGTTGCGCCGGTCGGCTGCGCCGTGATGGCCGGCGCGACCGATGCCGGAAGATACTGGAGCTGGCTGTACACGGCATATTGAGCGGGATTCAAGGCGCCACTAGGCAGCACAGTTCCATCCGGGGCTTCGCCAGCGAGATTTCCCCACGCCCACCAATCTGTGCTGATCCCCTGCTGGTTTCCGCTAAAGGTTGGACCGCCTGCCGCCTTCCCATTCGCATAGGCAACCAGGGTTGCGGCCCAGGCCTGTTCATCGGCCAGATTTGCCCCGCTGCTATCGTCCGTGCCATCGAGCGAGCCGCCCATCTCACCGATAAAGACGGGAGCGATATTCTGCGTCAGCAGGTAGCCCCACGATTGGTTCATGGAAGCGATCGCCGTTGGGCCGCCATCGGGTGACACGCCGCCGATGGGTTTCGGATATTTGTGGATCGAGTAGACCAGCTTGTTGGGATAGGTCATCGTGACCGGCTGACTCTGGGCCAGGGTCAGGTCGGCTTCGCCGACAATGACGGGAGTTGATCCCGTGAACAGGGTTCCGGTTTGGTTGCCGACGCCCTCAACGATGATCAGGGTTCCCGGGTTCACCGCTTGGATCGCTACCGCCGTTTGGGAATACCAATATCGGATATCGGTATTGCTGCCCGGAGTGGCGCTGCCATTGCCGCCGGCGCTCGTCCCCCAGGTCGATCCACCGGGGTTGGTCGCCCAACCGGACGGGCTCAAATGAGGCTCATTGGTTAGATCAAACCCTATGACCGTTGGGTTGTTGGCATAACGTCGAGCGACCGTCACCCAATCCGCGGTAACCTGCGCGCTCGTGTAGTGACCGGGATTATCGCCATTGCCATCGCCATTGACGGCTGCCCCGCCCAAATCATACCAGAGTCCGTTGCCCGGATAGGGCAACCAGCCATTGTTGGGACCCGGGGTTTCATTGCCGTGGTGGTCCAAGATGACTTTGAGCCCTACGGCCGATGCCGCCGCCACAATCTGGTCTATCTGGGCCAGACTGTTTACGCCGGTCCCGTTCAACGTCGCATCATACCACGGGTAACGTAGGCAGTTGAATCCGGCCGCGACCATTCCAGCCATGTCCGCCGGAATGCTATTTCCGGGAGAAAAGTAACCGACGCATGCGATACGTACGGGGTTGCCATTTTGATCGACGATCTGGTTGCCCCTGATGCTGAGATAGCCGGAGGGTAAAAGAGACGCCCCCGCCTGTGCGGGAGCGGGCGAAAGAATCAATACCAGCGCGACTCGGCAGGTATAGGCGAGCTTTCGAGACCTGGAGATCACCGCGGTTGCTCTGCTGCTCATGGGATTTTGGGCATGATCATAAGGAGTTCCGGCGAGGACAACAAGGGTCATCGAGTCAACCAAGAGCACGGTGGTCGTTCGGAACCAAAACGGTTAAAACCGAGAAGCCCACTCGGAATTCCCGATTTGCGGCAAATGCGGCCAGGAGTCCGCAGTTCCGAGTCGGCCTGACTTCTCCCGCGAACTGGGCTACGGCTTTTTTTCGTCGACCGGCGGCACCGGCCCGAATTGGGCCAGCAGGAGTATTGCGTCGATCGCCGGTTTTATCGCCACTTCATCAAGGTCCTGGTGGCAGTCGACCTCAAGGTCGGCCCCGTTGAGCCGGAGTTCGCCGGCCAGATGGATTTCCGCCACGATCTTCTGGATGAAAAGGAGCGGTATGGCCGATATTTCCTTCGGCCAACCGCTCCGGAGAGGCTGGAACGAGGGTTGAACTAGCTCGCCCGCCGGGGCGCTGATGTCCGGGACGGACAGAGGGCTATCCGCCGTTTATAAGGCGCGCGCGGCGCTGGCTGGGCGTTGAGCGGCGGTCGGCATTTCGACCTCGAACGCGATCGCGACCTCGGCCAGCGTGTCGACGGGCTTTCCGTCGCGGATTGTGGGGAGGAAGCGCCATCCCCGAACGCACTGTTCGGCGGCCGCCGCGGAAGCCGGATCGGAGAATTCGGCCGCTTCGATGGAATCGGGATGGCCGTCCGCTCGGATTGTGAATCGCACCGCCGCCTCTCCCTTGCCATTGTGTCGCGGGAGATCACTCGGAAAGCGTGGCGCCGCGCGGTAGACCAGAACCGGCGGGTGACGATCCGATGCCGCCGCCGCCTCGGCAATGCGCGCGTCCAAGTCTCCGTCGAGCGGCGGAAGCGTACCGTCGGTCACGGCCGGCGCTTGGGCGCGAAGGTATCGAACGACGAGCGAAAGATCCAGCTGAGCGGGGGCGTGACCGGCTTTTGCGATCGCATGGCCATGATCGGCCGCCTGTTGCAACCACTCCCGGGCTAGCGTGGGCGAATACTCAACTCCCCGGCCGCAGGCATGCGCAACCGCGAGGTCAAACATCGCGTTGGCGTTGCCGGCCAGCGCACTCTCGCGCAACAAGTCCGTTCGGTCCCAGTCGTCGGGCTCAGGGTGGGCGGAGGCGTGCACGACCAAACGGTCCAGCTTCAACCGGGGGGCGGTACTACCGCGCTCCGCCAGCAAGCGATCGAGCAGTTCTGCCGCGTCGCCTGCGTGCGCGGTTTGCAGCGCAATTCCGGCCACGTGTTTGGCGTCCGCCGGTCCCGATGGGCTGGCCGGCGCTGGTGCCGCGGGTAATCGATAACGCAAGGCGCTGGTGGCCGCGCGCGTCGCCAGATCGGCCCGCGGCTCGGCATCAGCCAAATCCGCCAGGTAGCGAGCGTCTCCGGGCTGGTTGCAACGCCAATGAATGACCGCCAGGGCCAGCAGCGCCCGGGCCGGATCGCGCATATGCAACACCTGGCGTTGCCCGTGATTGACGACCCGTAGATCCATTTTATCCGCCAGCGCCTCGATGGTCAGGGCGGACGCGATCGCCTCGTGATTCTCCGGGCTCAAGTCCCACGCGCGGCCGGCCCACGCCCGCCACGGCGCGATGATTGGCGGGGCAAGGCGCACATCGAGCATGGCCGCGCCCTCATAGGCGGCCAGGGGTTCCCGCAGGAGTTGCAGGTACACCCAAGGATTATCACTGTTCCGCTCCGCGGCTCGCTGCCAATGCTCCTGCGCCCCGGCCAGGTCCCCCGAACTTGCCGCGATGGCCGCGAGGAGCTCGTGGGGGCGCGCCTGACGGGGATCCTTGTCCAGCAGGGCGAGCGCCGCGGCGGCGGCTTCAGGATTCTGATGAACCCGCCACCGCAGGTTCAAGAGCGCGACGTCGCGCTCCAGGTCGGACGCCGGCCGGAATGCCACGGGGATATTCTGCGCCACGGCCGGAGTCCCGCCCTTGTAGTAGCTGCCGCCGCTAAGATAATTTCGCAACGCATCCTCCTGAGTTCCAAAATCGAGCGCAAACGTCTCGCGAAAACTGGTCGCAATATCGTCGCCCCGCACCAGCCGCTGGGCGAACCGGTTGAGTTTATTGGCATTCGTCCGGTCCGCGCCAAAAACCAGGTAGTGGGTGAAAGCCCAGGATTCGGCATAGAAGATGCCCATGCGCGCATCTTCGTTGTAGTCGGGCGATTCCCGCGTCACGGCAAACAATCGCGCGAGCGGCCAGAGCGCGTTTTGTTGGAGGAAAGCCACATGCTGATTCTTAGGTTCACCCAGCACCACCTTCCCGTCGGCAATCCGGAAGGTGGAAAACAGCTCCGCCAACCCTTCGTTCAGCCAGAGTGGATATCGCGCGTCGCGGGCGTTCAACAGCAGGTGCACGTACTCATGGTATATCACTTCGCGCGGATCCGTATCGCGATTCGGAACGTCGGTGGTCATCGCGATGGTGACCTCATCCGGACGGGCGAGGAAGAATCCGGTGAGATCCTTGGGCTTGCCTTGGTAAAGCGGCTTGTAGGGTCGAAAATCCGTGTCGCGGTCGAAGACCACGATCGTGGTGCGCGGTTCGCTCGCGCCCCCCAGGGGAATTAGGCGCAGGAAGTTCGCCCGAAATTCCTCCAGCCCGATGAGGATGCGCCGCGATTCGTCCTCGCGCGCGTCGCTATACATCTCGAAATGCGGGGTCTTGGCCACGATCCAGTGCTCGGTGGCGCGGACCCCTGGGCCGGCGGCCGCTAGCACGGCGATCAGGAGCAGCCGCATGGAATTGGCCATTGACGCCATCGCTCATCCCGTACCCAATTTAACCTTTTAGTTCAATGACAAAACGGGACTTGCGCTCGCCGCCATTTAGGGCTCGTCCGGTGTCCGCCATTCCGGTGAGATCGCTGGCGCCATGAGGTTCCGGCTGCTTGCCCTGTTGGTTTTGGCGCCCGCCGCGGCGTGCGCGGGCGATGTCGGCGCGAAAGCGCCGATCGTCATGTCGCCGTACGAGGTTCGCGCCAATTCGGTGATGTTTCAGGGTTGGATCAAGCGGGTTTCGCCGAATTTCATTGTCTACACCGACGGGAAAGAGGCGGAGGCTGCGACCGCGCTGCGAGAATTTGAAATGCTGCGGGCGGCGGGCCAGGTGATCTTCGGCCGGAGGGCCGCGCGGTACGGTCCGACGATTCTCGTTTTGCCTTCCGCCCGGTCGGATTGGCGAAAGTTGGAGGCGAAGGGGCAGAGTGAGGAATGGAAGGCGATCGCGACGTTTGTCGGTGGGCGCATCGTTCCCGTGTTGGTCGCGCAATATGACTGGCAGTCCCTGGGCCTCGGATCGATACGGGCACTTTATTCGGTCGAAGCCCGGGGCCAGATGGATATTGCCGGACCGTTCTGGTTGGAACGCGGGTTTATGCGGTTCTACGAAATGACTGAGTTTGACGGCGACCGGGTGAAACTGGGCCGCGTAAGTCCGGAGGTCTTTGCGCTCGAGAATGGGTCGTGGTTGCCGTGGGGCCGCTTCTTCGAAGTCACCGATACCTCGCCGGAATTTACGAAGGAAGATCGGGTGGGATTTTATGAGGCCCAGGCCGCAGTGTTCACGCAATTTCTGTTTTCCAACCCCGATCACGTATGGGTCAATCGGTTGGTCGCCTGGCTCGACTACCTCCAGTCCGGTGCGCCCGCCACCGAGGCCCAGTTTGCGGCGATTTTCGGCCAAGATTGGAAGAAATGGCAGGAGACGATGGAGTCCTATCTGGACGGGGGAAGTTATCGGGTCTTTCAAGTCAAAGTGGCGCCCTCGGCGATTCAGTTTACCGAAGCCAAGCCCGACCTGCCCGTGCGGGAAATCCGCGAGCTGTTTATTCTGACCAAAATCCTGGTGCAGGAGGTCCCGGAAAGCGCGACGTCCCTGGACGCCTTGCTGGCCGGCGGATTGCGGTCGCCGTGCCTCCGGGAGCTTTTGACCGAAGCTTGCTTGCAATGGAAACGCCCCGACGCGGCGCTGCAGAACGTACGTCAGCTCATTGCCGAGGGTTCCACGAATGCGCATGTTTACCGCTGGGGCGACGCGCTCGTGACCAGCCACGCGGGCCCGTTCGGCCTCGATTGCCGGTATGGCCCGGAATTGGCGGAGGTCCGAACATGGGACCGCCGCGGCCTCGAACTCGAGCCGCTCGATAGCGACTTGAACGAATCGTTCGCCGCCAATGAAGCGTGCGCCGCGGTCGTCGATCAGCAGAGCATCACCACGATCGAAGATTGCTACCGGAGAATCAAGGGCCGCGTGCCGACGGATAAGGTGATCACGGCTTTGGCGATGGCTTTGTGGAGAATCGACGAGACGGCGACCGCGGGCGCCTTGGCGGCGAAACTCGAGGGCGATTCGCTGGTGCGGAAGGATGAGCGCGAGATCGCGGCTGAATTGGTTAAGCGAATCGGCGAAGCGAAATTGAAGAATCCGAGTCCGCGGGGCGCTCCGTCGCTTTGAAGGGCGCAACGCGCGAGCGCGGGTCTCGCGGGACTTGAGTCGAGGGCGCGCGGCATGACAGACTGAAGTCGAACATGAATTCGCTCGCTCGCTGGCGGTGCTTTTTTTTGGGTGCTGCCGGTTGCGCTGGGGCTCCGGTCGTCGGATCCGGCCGCGCAGAACGCCACCACCTTCGACTCGCCGGCGACCTATGTTCTGCCCGTCGCGGGCCGGTCCGACCGGTACATTTTCATGGCGGATCGGTGGAAGCCTGAAAACGCGATCGATGGACGCTACGTGTGGCTGCCCGTTCGGTGGCGGAATGGGCTTCCCGTTTTAGCCTGGACCGCATCTTGGGTCCCGACCGCGACCCAAGACTAGGGGTTGGTCGGGATGCGGGCGCCCCGGGGCGAATCGGAAGGAGATTGCGAGAATGGCGCCGGCGTCGCTCCGCGCGATGGCGCCGGCCAGATGGGGCGCCCTCGATTTTTCCTCGTCACGGTCCGTGATCTGCGGCAGAATCCTTCGGTCCGGTCGCGTCGACTATGCCCTGCAGCTATACCATCGATCGAGAGCGGGAGTTGGTGTGTGTTTTCGCGGAAGGGGTGTTTACCGATGAGGAGATCGTCGCCGTGTCGCGGCAGGTGGCGGTCGATCCGCAATATAATTGCGAATACCGGTTTTTCTGCGACTTCCGCGCCGTTGCGGAGAACCTGACCACCGCAAAATCGATGAGTCTGGTTCCGCGGATCTTGAAGCATGCCCCCCGTGCGCGCTGCGTGATCCTGTTCCGCTGG
>CAZWMF010000215.1:0-6948 GCA_964634535.1 uncultured Opitutaceae bacterium
AGATCGATCGTATCGCCGCCGCCGAACACGGAGGCCTGGGCGTCGGTGAAATAGGGTTCGTGGTCGGTCCGGAAATAGAGCCGGGCGCCCTCGCCTGCCCTTGCGGCCAGCCGCTCGAGAAATTCCGGGCGCATCAGGCGATTCTTGTGGTGGCGGCGCTTGGGCCAGGGGTCGGGGAAGAGCAGGAAACACTCGGAAAACCGGGCCGATTCGGGCAGGATGGCGAGGAAGTCGTCCGCATCGGCCCTAAGAAAGCGCAGGTTAGGGCAACGGGCCCGCTCGCGCTTTCGATTGGCGCGGGCCACCCGGTCGGGTTGGAGATCGATGCCGATGCAGGGACGGTTCGGGTGGGCGGAAGCGTAGGCGGTGAGGAAGTGCCCGTGACCCGATCCGATTTCGAGCGTGAACGGTTCGGCCAGGGGAATGAGTCCCGCGCAGGCCTCGGAAAGTTGCCGCCGGCGCTCGCCGGTCAACGCGATGATATCCGCCAGGGCCATCAGCGTCTACGTTTGCGTAAGAGCTTCTATTGCAACCATAAGAACGCTCACATCCGCGGGATTGACCCCGCTGATGCGGCCCGCCTGCCCCAGCGTGTGAGGCTTGATTTGCGACAGCTTTAGCGCGCTCTCGCGCCGCAGCCCGCGGAGGGCGAGATAGTCGAGGGTCGGCGGTATGCGCAGGCCTTCGACCTTTTCCATCTTCTTGATCTGGCGCTCTTCCCTATGCAAATAGCCTTCGTAGCCAATGCGATACATAACCTCACCCCGCACTTCCGCGGGCTCCGCAGCGAAGTCATCCGGCAACAGGATCCCCTGCCCTTCCCTGCGGATTCGCTCGGCCCAGGTGCCTCCGTCCGTCCGAGTTGTCTGAAGAAACCGGACCCATCGTTCGATGTGGGACCGCTTCGCATCGATGCGATCCAAGCGTTTATTCGACAATAGCTTGAAATTCCGGGCGTGGTGGGCCAGGCGCAATTCGGAACTGCCGTGGTTAAAGAGCAGCCGGTGCTCGGCCCGGCTGGTGAACATGCGGTAGGGTTCGGTCGTGCCCTTGGTCACGAGGTCGTCGATCAGGACGCCGATGTAGCCCTCGCTTCGCCCCATGACAAGCGGGGGCTCTCCCCTCACCTTTTGAACGGCGTTCACTCCGGCGACCAATCCCTGCCCTGCCGCTTCCTCATAACCGGACGTCCCATTGATCTGGCCGGCCATGAATAGGTTTTCGACCTTCTTCGATTCGAGCGAGGGATTCAATTGGGTCGGCGGAGCAAAGTCATATTCGACCGCATAGGCCGGTCGCAGAAGCACGGCGTTTTGCAGTCCGGGTATGGTTTGGACCATCCGGATCTGGACATCGAATGGCAGCGAGGTCGACAGGCCGTTGACGTAATATTCGTTGGTGGCGCGGCCCTCCGGTTCCAGAAAGAGCAAATGCCGCGGCTTGTCGGCAAAGCGCACAAACTTGTCTTCGATGCTCGGGCAGTAGCGCGGTCCGACGCCTTTGATCTCGCCGCTATACATCGCCGATAAATGGAGGTTTGATCGGACCAAGGCCGCGGTCTCATCCGTCGTGTGGGTCATCCAGCAGGAGACCTGCTCGGTTCCGGGCCTCCAGCCGAGCCGTCGTTCGCCGGATTGTTCCACGTGGAACAATTCGCCGTCGTCCCGGGTATCGTGAAACGCAAAGAAAGTAGGTTCGGCATCTCCGCGCTGCTCCTTCATCTGACTGAAGTCGATGCTGCGGCCGAGGAGTCGGGGAGGGGTCCCGGTCTTCAAACGCTGAAGCTCGATGCCGGCATCGATCAAACTCTGCGAAAGGGTTCTCGCGCTGAAATCGCCGAGCCGGCCGCCTTCGTTCTTGTTCTGGCCGATATGCATCAAACCGCGGAGGAAGGTTCCCGTGGTAACCACGACCGTCCGACCCAAGAACTCGAGGTCGAGGTTGGTGCGGCATCCGACCACCCGCTGACCGTCGAAGACCAGTCCCGTGACCGTGGCTTGAAAGAGCCGAAGGTTGGGTTGGAGCTCCAAAGTGTGCTTTATCCGGAATTGATAGGCCTTCTTATCGCATTGAGCCCTAGGCGATTGCACTGCAGGGCCCTTCGACTCGTTCAGCAGGCGAAACTGGATCGCGGTGACGTCGGTGTTGATCGCCATCTCGCCGCCCAGGGCATCGATTTCGCGCACGATTTGGCCTTTGGCCTGGCCGCCGATGGCCGGGTTGCAGCTCATCTGCGCGATGGTGTCGAGATTGCCGGTGAGGAGCAGGGTGGAGGCCCCCATTCGCGAAGCCGCGAGCGCCGCTTCGATGCCGGCGTGGCCGGCGCCGCAGACGATCACATCAAAGGGCTCGGGGCTGAATTGCATGGGCGGATCGACCTTATAGCATGGGAATAGTTGAAGTACAGCGGGCGGTGTAGCCGTGCCGAAGGTTGAATTAACGACACCCCGCCGGGGCAAGCGGCGCAAGGCCCAGACAACCCTCAAACCGGCCCGCAGTGATCCGCGCAGTAAAGCGGACGACGCAGTCGGGCCCCGAGAGGGTTGATGAGCGCCGCCACGCCCCGGCGGGGTGTCGTTAATTCAACCTTCGGCACCACAGACTCAGGGGTGAATTCGAATCCATACACATTCTCACAACAAGAGTCCGAGACCTACTTCCCAATACAGAAGTGCGCGAAGAGTTCGTCCAGGACGCGCTCGTGGTCGATGCGGCCGGCGATTTCGCCGAGGGCGTCCAGGGCGCCGCGCAGGTCGCTTGCGAGGAGGGCGGGATCGGCCGAGGGGAGGGCGAGCTTCGCCTGGGCGGCTTCCAGGCAGTCGCCGGCCTGGGCCAGGGCGCGGGCGTGGCGGGCATTGATGGCGATGCCCTCGGCGCCGGTGGCGGGCTGGAGGGCGGCGGCCGCGGCGGCCAGGGCCGCGCGCAGGAGGTCGAGGCCGGCGCCGGTGAGGGCCGACACGCGAAAACGGGGCTCGCAGCCGGGCAAATCCCGGTCGGGGGCGTCGGGGTGGAGGTCCGACTTGTTCCAGACCAGGAGGACCGGACGGCCGCGCAAGCGCGGGGCCAGGTCGGCCCAGAAGGCGGGGAGGGGACGGCCGGCGTCGAGAACGACCAGCCGTATATTCGATTCTTCGATACAGGACCAGGTCCGGGCGATGCCCAGCCGCTCGACCGGGCCCGGCGCCGGATTGAGCCCGGCCGTGTCGATCAGCCGCAAGAGATGCGGGCCCAGCCG
Source organism: uncultured Opitutaceae bacterium (assembly GCA_964634535.1). Taxonomy (GTDB): domain Bacteria; phylum Verrucomicrobiota; class Verrucomicrobiia; order Opitutales; family Opitutaceae; genus Palsa-1447. The sequence continues at coordinate 3,236 of CAZWMF010000215.1, forward strand.
CACGCGCTCCTCGATGAAGTCGCGGGTCGTGCCGGGCTCCGGGCTCACGATTGCCCGGTCGCGGCCGACCAGCCGGTTGAGGAGCGAACTCTTGCCCGCGTTGGGTTCGCCCACGATCGCCACCGGCACCCCTTCGCGCAGAATCTCCCCATAGTGCTGGGTGGCCAGGAGCCGGCCCGCGCCCTCGCGCACGCGGCTCACGGCCGCCCGGAGGCCGTCGCGGTCCTCCGCCGGCAGGTCCTCGTCGGGAAAATCGATGTAGGCCTCGACCTGGGCCAGCGCGGTCACCAGGCCCGCGCACAGCCCGTCGAGTTCGCGGCGAAGCGATCCGTGCAGCTGGCGATGGGCGGCCGCGAGCGCCCGCTCGCTCCGCGCCTGGATGAGATCCATAACCGCTTCGGCCTGGCTAAGATCCATTCGGCCGTTCAGGAAGGCCCGCCGGGTGAATTCGCCGGGCTCGGCCGGACGGCAACCCCGCGCATGCAGGTCCTCCAAGACGCGCTGGGCGATGTAGGGATTTCCGTGCGTCGAAACTTCCAGCATGTCTTCGCCCGTGTAGGAGTGGGGACCGGCAAACACGGTGAAGAGCACCTCGTCCACCAGAACGCCGCCGACATCACGGTAGGAGCCGAGCGTGGCCGTCCGCGGCGGGGTCTCCCGGCCAAAGACCGCGGCGGCGATGGCGCGCGCCTCCTCGCCGCTCACCCGAATGACCGCCAAGGCGGCGGTCCCGACCGGCGTGCCCAGCGCTGCGATCGTGTCCGCCGGTGCCATCATCCTGCCGCAGGACAGCCCGCGGGCTATTCGGCGGCGGATTCGCCGCCGGTAATCACGGTCCCGCCGGTCACATTGACCTTCTCGAGAATGGCTTTCTTGATCTTGTCCGCGATCTCCGGCTTTTCCCGCAGCGTTTGCTTGGCGGCGTCGCGGCCCTGGCCGATCAGTTCGCCCAGGTAGGTGATCCAGGCGCCCTTTTTCTCGAGAATCTTGTGCTCGATTCCCAGGTCGAGCAACGAACCCATCCGGGAAATGCCCTCGTCGAACATGATGTCGAACTCGCACTCGGTGAAGGGTGGGGCGACCTTGTTCTTCACGACTTTGATCTTGGTGCGATTGCCGATCACCTTGCCCTCCGGGGTCTTGATCTGATCCTTGCGCCGGATATCTATCCGAATGCTGGCAAAGAACTTAAGTGCCCGACCACCCGAGGTCGTCTCGGGGTTGCCAAACATGACGCCGATCTTCTCGCGGATCTGGTTGGTGAAGATGCACACGCACTTCGTCTTGCTGACGACGGCGGTCAGCCGGCGCATGGCCTGGCTCATCAGCCGGGCCTGCGAACCGACCGTCGCATCGCCCATCTGGCCGTCGAGCTCGGCCTTCGTCGTGAGCGCGGCCACCGAGTCGAGAACGATCACGTCGATGCTGTTCGAGCGGATCAGCGTCTCCATGATGTTGAGGGCGTCTTCGCCGCTATCGGGCTGCGACACGAGGAGGTCGTCGAGATTGACGCCCACCACCCGGGCATACTTCGGATCCAGGGCGTGCTCGACGTCGATAAACGCCGCCAGGCCGCCGCGCCGTTGCGCCTCGGCGATGACGCTCAAGCAAAACGTGGTCTTGCCGGAGGATTCCGGCCCGTAGACCTCCATGATTCGGCCAAGCGGCAGACCGCCGACGCCCAGGGCCAGATCGATCGCCAAAGAACCGGTCGAGAGGGTCTCGACCTTCATCTTGGCATTGCTGCCCAGCCGCATGATCGAACCCTCGCCGAACTCCTTGGTGATGGCCGACAGCGCCAGCTCGATGTTCTTTTCACGACCGGGGGTCGTCGAGGCATTCGCGGCGGGGGTTTTGACTTCGGCAGGTTTGGCGGGAGCGGCTTTGGACATGGCGGGATCGAGAAGGATTAGGGAGTTAATGCACGAGTCTAACCGGCGGCCTGGGACAACCGCAGGGACAGAGGGCTAGCGAGTTCGAATCACCGCGCCGCATTTTGATACTAGCAAGTGCGAAGTGATGCGCGCGCCCCGGCAATCGGCGGGTCGTCCGCACTCCGGCGGATAGACGGATTCTCATTTACTGTTAACTCAATTGGTTGTGTAATTGGCCGATTAAGACTTGATCGGAACACGGCGAAAACCCCGCCTGCTCGTTTCCATCCAAGCGGCTAATTTTTTTCTTCCCCAATCTCCCAGCGGTGCTTCCAAGGTTGACTGATTCCATAGCGTTCCCCTAGGTCAGACCCTTTACCATCTTAATTCCTGCCCGCGCGCGCATGTTTGGAGCCAAAAAACTAGCCGGTTTCGCCCTTGGTCTTGCCACCGTGGCTCCGTGTCTGGCCGCCGAAGGCAAATCGATCGCGCCGCAGGCGCACGCGTTGTTCAAAGTCGGCCCCCTGCCGGTCACCAATAGCATGATCACCAGTTGGGTGGTCGCCGCGGTGATGATCCTCGTCATCCGGTTCGCCGTGGGGCACCGTCCGAAACTGCGGCCCAGCCGAGGCCAGGTGATCGTGGAATCGCTCGTGCAGGGCATCCTTGACCTGACGAGTCCGATCGTCGGCAAGCGCGTGGCCAAAGCCACCTTCCCGTTGTTGGTCGGGCTTTTCACATTTATTCTGATGCAGAACTGGAGCGGCCTCTTTCCCGGGGTCGGCACCGTGATGATGCGCGATCCGCATACCGGTCTCTGGGAGGATTTCGTCCGGCCGGGCAACGCCGACCTGAACATGACCCTCGCCCTCGCCTTCATCGCCACGGGCGGCTGGCTGTATTTTATCATTCGGTACACGGGCATCCCCGGCATCGTCCGCGACCTGTTCGGCAATAAGGCGGTCAAAGGCGAGGTGCCGTTTGTCCTCTACCTCTTTCTGTACGTGCTGTTCTTCTTCGTCGGCATCATCGAGGTCGTCTCGATCATGTTCCGCCCGATTTCGCTCTCGTTCCGATTATTCGGCAATGTGTTCGGCGGTGAAAATCTGATGCACGCCATGACCGAACTGGCCCCGTGGGCCCGCTGGGGTCTGCCGATTCCGTTTACCTTCCTCGAGATGCTCATCGGATTCGTCCAAGCGCTCGTCTTCACGCTGCTGGTCAGCGTCTACATCGGTCTCATCTGCAATCACGAGGGCGGGGACCACGCACCCGACGCCGCCCACCACTAAACCCTTTGCCGCCGGGACCGTGCCCCTGAGCGCGGACGGCGGCCAACCACCAAAAAAACAAATCCACAAATCGCATCATGCATATCCTCGCTGAAATCACCGGCAGCATCCAAGGCGCGCTCGGCTGCTTGGGCGCCGCCCTCGGCGTCGGCTTCGTTGGCACCAAGGCCGTCGAGGCCGTCGGCCGCAATCCCGACGCATCGGGCAAGATCCTCGTCCAGGGCATCCTGGGCATGGCCCTCGCCGAAGCCGTCGCGTTCTACTCGCTGTTTCTCGGTAAATAAACCCTCCGTTTGCGGGTCGGCGCCGCCGGTTCGCCGGCGGCCCGTCCCCAGTTCCGCTCCGCCATGACCGCTCCCGTGCTTATTCTCGCGCAAGCCACCGCCCCGGAAAATCCGGTGACGCAAATCGCCGACCAGTTTGGTCTGCGTTTGCCGTTTCTGATCGCCCAGATCGTCAACTTCCTCGTTATCGCGGCCCTGCTCTGGTACTTCGCGTTCAAACCCGTCCTCGCGACGATCGGTGACCGGCAGAAGAAGATCGATGA
>CAZWMF010000216.1:0-3784 GCA_964634535.1 uncultured Opitutaceae bacterium
TACGGAGTTTATCATTTTCGCCGCGCGTTCGATCTGGCCGCACAGCCGCGCACGCCATGGGCAAGATGGAGCCAACCCTGGGGAGTCTTGATCGGCGCCGGACCCTGGCCGTTCTTGACCTCCTTGATGGTGTGGTAGGCGCGGGCGTCGATAATGGTTTCCGGACCGGTGATGCCGGTAGTGATATCCGGACAGACCGCCCATCCGATGCCGCCGCCGGAACCGACGTCGATGAATCCGTCCATGGGACGGGTGTAGAAGGCGTATTGGCCGCCGACGAATTCCGGGTGGAGCACCACGTTGCGCTGCTGCGAGGCCGGCGTCTTCAGGTTGGGCAGTCGCTCCCAGGTCTTGAAATCGTGGGTTCGGACGATCCCGGCCACCGCGACCGCGCTCGACAGGTCGCCCGGCGCCGCCTTCGGGTCCTTCGCTTCCGCACAGAACACCCCGTAGATCCAGCCATCCTGATGGAAGGTAACCCGCATGTCGTAGACGTTGGTCTCGGGCTTGACTTCCGGCAGGTCGATCGGCTCGGCCCAGAAACGCCAGCGGTCGATGCCGTTGGCGCTTTCGGCGATGGCAAAGAAGCTCTTGCGGTCGTAGCCCTCCACCCGGACAACCATGTGCACCCGGCCGTTCCAATAGAAGGCGCCCGGATTGTAGGTCCCATTCACCCCCAGGCGCTCCATCAGATGGGGGTTGGTCCGGAAATTCAGGTCGTAGCGCCATTCGATCGGCGCATGCCGATAGGTGATGGCGGGGTAGGTGAAACGCTCGAAGAGCCCGTTGTCCCACTCGGGATCGACCGGGTTCGGGCGGCCGAGAAAGGCTTCATGGCGGGCGCGCAACCGCTTGAGCCGGGCGGCCCACTGCGACGGGGCGCCGGCCCGGGCGGGCGAGGATTTCCGGGAGGATTTGGCGGACGCGGCTTTGGTCCGCGCTGGTCGTGAGGTTCTATTGGCCATGGATGAAAGGGAGTTCGCCGGATTCAGACGACGCGCGCGTTTTCGGACGGCGCGCCGTTGGCGGCCAACTGCGTCAAATTCAAATCGATCGCCGGATTTTGCGGAGCCGGTCCGGCGATTTCGCGCAGCCGCCGCACCGATTCCAAGCCGCACCGGCCATTGTGGTAGGGGCATTTCCAGAAGCCGACTTTGAGCTCATCGGCCAGCACCTGGCCATCGCGACTGACCCCGCGAAACCACTCGCCGTGTTCGCGGTCGATCAGCCGCCGTTCGATGAAATCCCAGGTATGGAGCGCGGCCGCGCTGTACCGCTGATCCCCGGTCAACTGGTAGGCGTTGAGGAATCCCACGACCGCCTCGGCCTGGGGCCACCACTCCTTGTTCGTGTTGGTGAGACCGCGCGGCCCCCCCTCATTGTAGATGGCGCCATCCGCGTCGACGCCCTCGGCCAGGGTGACATCGGCGATCTTGATGGCGATCGCGCGAATGCGCGCCGTCAATGCGGGGTCCTTCACCCGCGCGGCCGCGTCGGTGAGCAGCCAGGACGTCTCGATGTCGTGTCCATAGGAGCGGCGGTCGTAGCGCAGTTGCCAGTCGTCCGCAAAGAACAGCCCGAGGTGCCCGGTGATCGGATCGATTATTCGATCGAGGATCAGATCGAGCAGGCCGCGCAAGGCGTCGCGCAGGCCGGCGTCGGGCCAAACGCCGAGCAAATTGGCGTAGGCCTCCATGACATGCAAATGGGTGTTTTGCGATTTGGGCTCGTTCAGGTCGACCGCGCTAAGGCGCATGTCGGCGATCGGCTTCCAGTCGCGGCCGAACGCCTCATAGTAGCCGCCGTGCCGGGCGTCCCGGGCGTGCTGCTCCACCAGCCGAAAGACCTGGATCGCCTGGGCGAGCGGCTCCGTCCGTCCGGTGGCGGCGTGAAATTCGGACAGCGCGTAGATCGCAAAAGCCTGGCCGTAGACTTGCTTGCGGTCCCGCGATACCGCGCCGTCGGGTTGGATCGACCAAACGAATCCGCCGTGGGCCCGATCGAGGAAGCGCGTGGTGAGGTCGGTGTATGCCCGTTCGGCCATGGCGAGATAGGCCGGGTCCGAATAACGCCGATACGCGGCCGAGAACGTCCAAAGTATCCGCGCCGTCAGCAGCATGCCCCGTTCGACGGTGCGGTCGAGCACCAGGCCGTTGGTCAGCGAACCGACGAAACCGGGTCCAGCCGGATCGACCGCCTGCTTGATCCAAAACGGCAGGACATTCTCGCGAAGGTCCGCCTCGATCCGACGGCTGGCGTCGAGCAGGAGTTGGGAATGGTCGTTCAGGATTTTCATGGCGTCTCTGGATCGGGGCCGTGGGGGCGGTCAGTGTATCACGCCCGCGTCACAGCAGGGAGAAGATTTCCCGGGCGACAATTGAGTTGCTTTGTCAATCGGGCAAGCCCATCGCGCGCCGGGCATGGCGGTCGGACGAGGCGGGACGCGGCGCCCGGCGCGGCCCATCCGCCCCGATGCGCCCGGCGCGTTTCCTGGATTCGCGGCACCCTAGGCGTCCCGGTCGCGCCGAGCCGATTCGATGCAGGCGTCGACCACGCGCTGGGTTTTCCAGGCGATTTCCGGCCAGAAATCGCTCAATTCGCCCGTGAGAATCTGGGCGCCGAACGCCCGAAACATGTTCGATTCTTGGGCCGTCGCGTGGCTATTGCTCCGTTCCGCCACGCTATGCCGGATGAACTCGTTTTGCGTCGTGATGTCGCAGCGCTCGACTTGGTAATGGCCCTTCACGAGCTCGAATCCGACCCGACCCGAAAAGTCCGGCAGCGTAAAATCGGACATCTGGACATAGCCCTGGGTGCCGGTGAGCATCGCCCACTGCTGGCCGCCCGTGACAAATGAGCAATGGAAGCCCGCGGAAACCCCGCCGTCGAACCGCAGTTCCGCCGATAGGTCGATCGGCACCCCGATCGCCGCGCCGGGCCGCCGGGCCTCCGCCAGCAGGGTGCCGTGGACACTGCGCGGCATTTGCCAGTTCATGGCCCACAGGCTCAACCGGACGCAGTACCAGCCGAGGTCGCCGAGGCAGCCCAGAGGTTCGAGGGACGGCTCGGCCCGAATATTCCCCGCAAAAAAATCGTCGCCGCCATTGAACGTGAAGGCGCTCGTGATGCGCCGCAGCGGGCCGACCGATGTGCCGTCGTCCAGCACCTGCCGAAGAAGCGGCAGGCGGCGGCTGTGCATGAACATGACGCCATCCATGAACTGCACGCGATGTTTCTGGCAGGCGGCCAGCATTTCCTCGAGATCAGCCGCGGTCGCCCCGCAGGGCTTTTCGCTGAGGATGTGTTTTCCGGCGGCCGCGGCCCGCAGCACCCAGTCCTTGCGCACGCCGGTGGGCAGCGGCAGATAGACCGCATCGATCGACTCGGCATCCAGGAGTTCCTGATATGAGCCGAAGGCCCGGGGCGCCGGTTCGAAGCGGCAGTGTGCCTGGCATTGGGCGATGAAGTGGGCGCTGCGATCGCGATCGCGGCTGGCCACCCCGGCCACGACGCCGTTGCCGGAATGGTAGATCGCCTGCCAATTCTTGCGGGCGATCTGGGCGGGGCCCAGGATGCCCCAGCGGATGGGAGAACGGGGGGCGGGACGCGCGGACTCGGCCATGGGGATCGCCTAGGCCAAGCGCAACCCGCCGCCGGGTCAACCGCCAACGCGGTCTTGCGCAGGCTGCGGGCTGGAGCCTCGGCTTGCCATGGGGCGGAGCTCGATCTGGGATCTTCCGATGCCCGAAACGGTTAATTCCCGCGGCGGGGGAACCGTCTTCCC
>CAZWMF010000216.1:3794-6941 GCA_964634535.1 uncultured Opitutaceae bacterium
TTCCCCGTGCTCATCGCATTGAGCGTGTCGCACCTGCTCAACGATACGATCCAATCGCTGCTGCCGGCGATCTACCCGCTGCTGAAGAGCGCTTTTCAGCTATCCTATGTCCAGATCGGGTTGATCACGTTGACCTTCCAGATGACGGCTTCGGTGCTGCAGCCGGCGGTCGGCTTCTACACCGACCGCCGGCCCCGTCCGTTCTCGCTCGCGATCGGGATGGGCGTGACGCTGGCCGGTCTCGTGCTCTTGGCCCGTGCCGAGCGCTTCCCCGCGATCTTGATCGCGGGTGCTTTCGTCGGGATGGGCTCGTCGGTCTTCCACCCCGAGGCCTCGCGCATCGCGAAGGTGGCCTCGGGTGGCCGGCATGGCCTCTCGCAGTCGATCTTCCAGGTGGGCGGCAACCTGGGAACCTCAATCGGTCCGCTCTTGGCGGCGATCATCATCGTCCCGCACGGTCAGCGCTCGATTCTTTGGTTCACCCTCCTGGCCCTGGCGGGCATCGTCGTCCTGCAGCGGGTCGGCACGTGGTATAGCCGGCTTCTGCGCTCGGGCGCGGCAACCGGACTCGGCGCCCCGGTCTGGCGCCACCCGGATCTGACGCCCGCCCGCGTCGTCCGCTCGGTCGTCGTCCTGCTCATCCTCGTCTTCTCGAAGTATTTCTACCTATCGAGCATGACGAACTACTATACGTTCTATCTCATCACCAAGTTCCATCTTTCGGTGCGGGACGCGGACATCGGTCTGTTCGTCTTCCTGTTTTCCGTCGCCGCCGGCACGATCATCGGCGGACCGCTCGGCGACCGTTATGGCCGAAAATACGTCATCTGGGCGTCGATCCTGGGCGTGGCGCCATTCACGCTCACCTTGCCGCATCTCGGCCTGCCCGCCACGATCATTTGCTCGGTGTTCACGGGCGTGATCCTCGCCTCGGCCATGTCCGCCATCCTGGTCTACGCCCAGGAATTGATCCCCGGAAAGCCCGGGACGATCGCCGGCCTGTTCTTTGGTTTCGCCTTTGGCATGGGCGGAATGGCGTCGGCGATTTGGGGCAAGCTCGCCGACCGGACGAGCATCTTTTTTGTCTTCCAGGTTTGCGCCTATCTGCCCCTGCTCGGCCTCCTGACGGCCTTCCTGCCCGATCTCAAGGCGTTCGACCGGGAACATCCGGCGCAGGACGCGGAAGCGGCTCCATGAGGCCATTGCGCTCGTCGCTCGCCACGGCCGGATCCAATCCGTCCAGCACGAGCACGGCCTGAATCGACGAGACGAACGCGCGGTCGCTCCATTCCCAGACGATGTTGTCGGCCGGATCGAATTCCACGAGTTGGACGCCCTCGTTGTTATGGCCGGCCCGGTGTCCCTGCCAGTTGGCGACGACAATGTCGCCGTCGGGCAGCATTTGGAACATCGCATAAAAGTAGGGGTGGATGCGGGTGGGCACATCGCCCACCGCGCCGAAGCGGCGCACCGTCTTGCCCGACGCGTCCACCTGGACCATGAAGGAGGTCCCGCCCGGGCGCGGCGGCACGGACGTGCCGTAGCCGGCCGACATCAGCGTATCGCCGTTGGCCAGGCGCAGCGCCATCCACGCGTGCTGGAATCCGGGGACGGGAAATTCGCGGATCCATTGGCCGTTGCCGTCGGCCTCCTTGAACATCGTGTTGCAGCCGCACAGGAATGTGCCGGCCGCGGTCTCGCGGACCAGACGCAGATAATCGCCGACATACGTCGTGCGGCGGACGGCTTGGCCGTGCTCGTCGTATTCCACGAACACCACGTGGCGGCCGGTGGGATCGCCCACCGGCATGTCGCCCCGGTTGCGCTTCGGCCCGTCGAAATCCACTCCGGCGATCAGCAGGTGGCCGTTGGCCAGCCGCCGGACCGACGAGACGTCGTGGTAAATCGACACATCCTTCACGCGTTCGCCGGTGGCGACCGCATACTCGCAGTAGCCGTGGTCGTGGCTGATCAGCAGCCGGCCGTCGCCTTCCAGTTGCATGTCCCGGGGGTGGTCGCGGCCGATGTGCACGAGCCAGTTATTCTTCGGATTGGCTTCGTCCACCCGCAACAGGTCGCTCAAGCCTTCGTCGATGGCCAGAAAGTCGTGTTGGATGGGGGCGGCCGCGAGATGGGCGCCGAGCATACCCAGACATAGGAAGGTTCGAATTTTCATGGTTTGGCGCCCGCCCCAGTATGCCGGCGGTCGTGTCGGACCACCCACAGGATGTAAAGAAAAAGGGCGGCCGTCCCGACGATCAACGGGATCGCATCCCAGCTGAACTGGAGGCACAATCGGTAGCCTCGGTCGATCAGGAAGATTCCGGTGGCTATGAGCATGAGGTACTTGGCCCACGTCTGATAGAACCAAAGGCCCACCGCCTCGATGACTTGGTCCGCGCAAAAAAACAGCGACCAAAGGCCGAAGTTCCGGAGGCTCAACGGCGTCAGACTTGAGGCCCGGTCGAGCAGGATTCGGGCGAAATGATTTTCCGGATCGATCCGCAGGATTTGCGCCCAATGGCGCGCCAGCTCAGCCACGTCGCGGTTGATGAGGCGCAGGCTGCCGAAGCCAATCGCCGCCAACAGAATGGCCTTGGCTAGTTTCGCGATCGCAATGACGCGCAAGAAGAAATGGCTACGGTCGGGAGTCGGCGTACCGGGCATCGGGTGGTGGGAGAGCAAGCTCCTTGATACTGGTCCGGCCGGGCAGATCAAGCGGCGTCCGGGGCCCTCAGGGTCCGCGCAAGCGAGCGGCCTCCGCCAATTCCCGGGCGGCCTCGGCGTTTTTGCCCAGCGCCCGCAAGGCCAGCCCGAGGTTGTAATGGGCGTCGGGGTAGTCGGGCCGGAGCCGGATCGCGGCGCGATAGTGGGTAACCGCATCGTTCTGCCGGCCCTGCGCGGCCAGGATGGCCCCAAGATTGGTCTCCGCTTCCGGAAAGGCCGGGTGCAGGCGAATCGCCGTTTGGAAGTGTCCGGCGGCTTCGTCGAGGTCGCCGGCGCGCGCCGCGGCGACGCCGGCGTCGAACTCCCGGCTCGCGGCGTGGTCGAGGTTCGCCCGGGCCGCAAGATACCGCGGCTGGATGGCGAGCGCGGCCTCGTAGTGGGCGATCGCTTCGGCCCCGCGATCCAGCCGTTCGAGGGCGA
>CAZWMF010000217.1:0-4899 GCA_964634535.1 uncultured Opitutaceae bacterium
CCGGGTGCGGACCGACATCGCCACCCACTTGCGCCTGCGCGATCCGGCCGTCTTCCTGGCAAGCTTCAACCGGCCCAACCTCACCTATCGCGTGGTGCCCAAGGACCGGCCGTCGAAACAGATCCTGGACTTTGTGCAGCGGCGGGAGGGCGAGAGCGGCATCGTGTACTGCGCAAGCCGCGCGTCGGCCGACCGACTGGCCGCCGCCCTCGCCGCGGCCGGCCTGGCGGCCCGCCCGTACCACGCCGGCCTCGACGCCGGCGCCCGGGCGCGGCACCAGGACGAGTTCCTACGGGACGACACCCGCATCATCTGCGCGACCATCGCGTTCGGCATGGGCATCAACAAACCGAATGTGCGGTGGATCATTCACCATGATTTGCCGAAAAATCTCGAAGGCTACTACCAGGAAACCGGGCGGGCCGGACGCGATGGGCTGCCCGGCGAGTGCCTGCTGCTCTTCAGCGCCGGGGACGTGGCCAAGCAGATGCATTTCATCGAGGAGGTCAGCGACGAGCAGGAGCGCCACGTCGCCCGCGCCCAGTTGCGCCAGATGGTGCACTATGCCGAAAGCGCCGTCTGCCGGCGCCGCGACCTGCTGGCCTACTTCAGCGAGGATTTTCCCCTCGATAACTGCGGGGCCTGCGACAATTGCCTCGAGCCACGGGAGACCTACGACGGCACGATCGTGGCCCAAAAATTTCTCTCCTGCCTTTACCGCATCCGCCAAGCGGCCGGGTTCGGCGTCGGACTGAACCACGTCACGGACATCCTGACGGGCGCCGAAACGGACAAGATCCGTCGCTGGGGTCATGATCGGCTCACCACCTATGGCATCGGCCGCGAGTTAGCGCGGCCCGAGTGGGCGGCGGTCGGCCGCGAACTCATGCGGCTCGGCCACGTGACGGTGGGCACGGGCGAATATGCCACCCTCGAATTGACCGAAGACGGCCTGGCCGTCCTCAAGTCCCGCGCGGCCATCATGCTGACGAAGCCGATGCTCTCGCCCCGGGCCCGACCGGCGCCGCGGCGGGCCGGAGAAATCGCCTGCGACGAGATCTTGTTTCAACGCCTGCGGGAACTGCGCAAGCGGCTGGCGGACGCCCGGGCCGTGCCGGCCTACATCGTGTTTGGCGACGCCACGCTGCGCGCCATGGCCCGGTCCTACCCGCAAAGCATCGAGGCGATGGTGGGCATTCCCGGCGTGGGCGAAAAGAAGCGGGCGGAGTTCGGCGCCGTCTTCGCCGAGGAAATCAACGCCTTTCTCCAGACGAACTCGCGGATGCAGTTTGCGTAGCGCGCGTTAGACGCGCGTTTTCAGGGCTGGACAACCCCTTCGGCTTGCGTCTTATTGCCCCTTCCCCCGTCGGGTAACGCTCAGGTGGTGGAATTGGTAGACACACACGTTTGAGGGGCGTGTGCCGTAAGGCGTGCAGGTTCGACTCCTGTCCTGAGCACCAACCCGCCGAAGCCCATCGCGAAGGCGTCGACCCGATGCTAACGGGCGCACCCGTGGGCACTCCACCAAGACGCAGCGCCTTTGCGTCAATCGGGAGCGAAGGCCACCATGCGGGGCTCGCCCACCTCCACGCTGCCCTTGCGGATCCGTTCGTGGATCAGTCCGTGGCCATCCCGGCCGAAATAGCGCGACGCGAGGCCCTGACCCCGCAGACGCTACAGTCTAACGCCACGCCAAGCAACCAGGCAAGGGCGCGGCCACCCGGGAGCCCACGATTAGATTTCAATTATGGATGCCCCAATTCTCCTCTTACGGGACTATCGGCACGATCAGCGCCGACGGATGCGCTTGGTCGTGGTGAATCGTGTTCGTCGCCTTGACCTCGGGACCGCCGGCCTCGGGACTGCCGCCCGTATTGGGGTTGCGATCAAACCGGGGAAAATTGCTGCTTGAGATTTCGAGTCTCAGCCGGTGGCCGGCGAGAAATACGTTCGAGGTCGACCAGAGGTCGAGCGCGAGCCGGTAGGTTTCGCCGGGGCGCATCAATTCGGCGGTTTCGCGGGAATTGCGGTAGCGGGCGCGCAGGATGTTGTCGGTGAGATTGATCGCGGTGCCGTTGGGCGCCACGTCGACCAGTTTGCCGGTGAAGTCGGTATCGACGGCGGAGGAACTCACATAGATCTCGAGACGCACTTTGCCCGTCACCTCGGTGTCCTTCGGAAAGGGCGCCGTCGAATAAACCAGGACGTCGGGACGCGCCTCGATGGTCCGCTGATCCAACGGCCCCGGTGGGTAATCGACGGGGTCGCCCAGGACCGCTCCTCCGTGGGTCGGCACGGGGTTTTCCGGATCGTAGACAAACGTGTCGGGCGGTTCGGAAGCGGCGGGGTTTCCGCTCAACCCGCCGTCGCCGGAAGACGTATTGGCGGCGCCGCCCGAATGCAGATAGAAGCGGGTCGCCTGCGCGCGCGCGAGCGGCCAATCGTCCTCGTCCCTCCAGATATTCCTACCCATCACGAAGATTCGGACGGGTTTTTCGCGGTCGATCCCGGTGTCGATTCCCTTCATCAGGCGGTCGAACCAATGGTAGCCGATGCCGTCGAGATCGACCACTGAATCGGGGCCGAAATCGACCTCGCCGATTTTGCGGCCAAATCCCGCATGCCCGCCGGGAATGATGACGAGGCGCTGGCCCCGGCGGGCGTCCGCGGTCGCCGCGAAGCGTTTGAGTCCCTGATAGTTCTGGAGGGAACCGTCTTGAAAGAGATCGTACCAGCCCGCCAGATGAATGGCGGGTACTCGCACCTGGCCGTAATGGGCCGCAAACGACCACTGTTTCCAGTAGTCGGAATAGGTCGGATGGGCGATCCAATCGAAATAGGCGGCGGCGGCGCCCGCACTCGTACCCGGATCGATCACCGGATAAAGCCCCGGAGGCCGCTTGAAGTCCCAATGGATGGGTGCCGCCGAGGCTGCCATCCGCCGTTCGATGACATTGACCGCCAGGGCCGAATTCCAGGCTTGGGATAGCAACTGCATGAACGCTCCGCCCTGGTAGGCCCAATGTTCGTGCATATCGGACGCCGTGACCGTCGGGTAGATTCCGACCAGATGGGGCGGCGCGGCAATCGCGGCGAACATCTGCGTCGCGCCGACGTAGGATCCGCCGATCATGGCGACTTTCCCGTTCGAGTAGGGCTGCCGGGCGCACCATTCGACGCTGTCGTAGCCGTCGGCCGACTCGTATTTGAACGGGTACCAATCGCCACCCGAGGCGTTGCGACCGCGCACGTCCTCGAGGACCACGACGTAGCCCCGGGCCGCGCCCGCCAAGCCCGTTTCAATGTTGCTGTACTTGTTGTAAGGAGTCCGCTCGAGCAGAACCGGGAATCGGCCATCGGCCTGGGGACGGTAGATATCGGCCTGCAGGGTGACGCCGTCGCGCATCGCGATGGAAACGCCGCCCTCGAATTTTACGCCATAGGCGGGCGGATCGGCACGGATCGAGGGGTTCGAAATCGCAATCACCGCGAACGAAAACAGGACGGATAATAGGTGCTTCGTGGAGGTTTGGGCGTTTTTGCGGGGGACGGTCCGAGTTCCCGGACTAGGGCCGGACGCCCGTCGGGGTGTCGATCCGATTGCCGTTCATTTGATTGTCATGGATGGCAACCTCCTTCGCTCCAGGTCCGACCCGAATGCCGACTCCGGGTACCGCGCCCTTGATCACGTCCGGATAGATGGTGAACGAATTATCGTGAATGATCGCTTGTCCGGCGACGATTTCCACCATGGGGCCGTGGAGCACCCACGGTACCAGACGCGAATCGGACAGCGAGATCAGTCCGGGGTTTTCCCATTTGACGATCCGGTCGAGCTGCCCCCAGAAGCTGCCGCCGCGCACGAAAAGGACCGCGTTCGACGGCCGGGTCAGCGCGCGGCCGTCCACCTGGTCGACCTCGACGGCACCCTGTGCGGCGCTGCGTCCCCAGATGGCGGTCCGGGAAGTTCCCCGGGCGTCATTCGCGATCGCCAAATTCGAAATCGAAACGCCGGGCTGCTGGGTCGCATTCGCAAGAATCCCAATGTCGACTCCGTCGAAGTCGACGTCGGTCATTTGGCCGTTGGTGGCGCCGTCCGGGGATGCCGACAGTTCCAGGCCGACATGGTAACCCCAGCTAAAGATGTTCTCCACGACTTCCCAATCCGAACGCTGGAAAACGAAGGAGGTCGCGCGAGCCTCGGTGAAATCGATGATCCTCTTATCCTGGGACCAAAATGGCCAAAAATGGACATCGTGGATGCGCCCGATGTCGTAGCACTTGTCGACCCAGATCCCCGTAAGGAGCGGCTGGCCGTATAGTCCGCGGATATAGTGGCGGGAGCCGCCCAGCGTCGCAAAATCGACCGCCTGGTAGGGATTCACGAGCAGCACGTCGATCAACGCGGCGCCGTCGCCACCCCCACCCCGAATGGTCCAGGGATACGCGACCGGCTCGGCGGCGACGACTTGCCTCGGGTAAAAGACCTTCAGACCCTCCAGGGTGGAATTGGGACCCTGCAGCGTAATGAAGGCCGGTCCGACCGTGCTCCCGGCGCCCTCGACCGCGAGGAGCGTGGATCCCGCCGATTTGTCGCTGTAAAGCGCGGGGGCGCGACCCACGCCGACCAGCGCGGTGCCGGCCGGAACCGTGAGGTGCGTGCGGACGAGGTAATTTCCCGCGGGCAGGAGCACGACGCCCCCTCCGGAGGCCCCCGCGGCATCCAGCGCCGCCTGGATCGCCGCGGTGTCGTCGGTGCGACCATCGCCCCGGGCCAAATACGGAGCCAGGCGGACGTTCACGCCGAAGCCGGCCGCGCTGAGGCTGGGCGCGCCCGGGTCGCGGTCGGCCGCACGAGCGGCGCCGTTCCGGAGGCCAAGCGGTCCGAGGAGAATCGCA
>CAZWMF010000217.1:4909-6939 GCA_964634535.1 uncultured Opitutaceae bacterium
ATGGGGTTAAGACGGACGGGCGAAACTGGCGCCGGCCGGTCGCTGGCCGGTCAAAGCGGCGGCTGATCGGCGGAGCGCAGGCTCAGGCGGTAGGCACTCGACCAGGCGGCGGCGGGGGCGACCCGCAATTCGAGGACCATTTCGGTCGCACCCACCTCGGGCAGGACGAAACGGACGGTCGGGCCGGCGAGGTTGTGCTGGGGCTCGAGCGCGGAAAACTCCCAGTCCGCCAGGTGCCAGCGCACGTCGCCCAGCACCAGTTCGGCCGTGACGACACCGCCCGGCTCGGATCGGGCGGTGTCGTTGAGCAGCCAAAGCTCCGCCGAGAATTCGACCCCGGCGCGCCATTGGAATTGCGGGATGCGCGCCGAGGCCAGCACCGGGCGACAGGCCGCCTTCACGCCCTCGTACGCCGGCTTCGGTCGCGCCGGCCAATTCACAATGCTGTTGTTCGCCGCAGTCGGCCATGGCTCGTTGAAACACCAGGACAGCGCCATCGAGCAGCGGGGTTGCTGGCGCCGCGTCTCCTCGTAGATTGCCTTGTATCCCTCGGTCTGCAGCCAGGAGCTCTTGGCCACCATGTCCTCCAGCGAGCGGGTCGGGCCAAAGTAATCCTCCAGAGTGTTCAGAAAGAGCCAGCTGTTGGGGTCGCCTTCCCAACCGGCGATTCCGTGGTGGGTCTCCCAGCTGGTTCCAGCCCGGGGCGGCCAGAGTTCCTCCGGGGGGATAAAGGCTCTCAGATAGTCGACGGGAGACGCCCCCGGACACCCGAACTCGGGATAACCCTGGCAGGCGGCCCTTTGGAAGATTTGGAAGGCATCGAGGCCGCGGTTGCGGAAGCGATAGTCGCCATGGCCCAAGCCCTCGACCGGAGAAGTCGGTAGAAAGGGCGTCAAGGGATCGAGCTCGTAACAGTTCCGATTGAGGAGCCGGAGCGCCAGGCTCTGATCAGTCATCCGCGACCAAGCGTTGAAGAGTTCATTGCCGCCCACCCAGAGACCGAGGCAGGGATGCTGGCGAACGCGCAGGATGAGAGCGCGGGATTCGCGGTCGAGGGTGGCGAGATATTCTGGATCGTCCGGATATGCGTTGCAGGCCAGCGGAAACTCCTGCCACACGAGCAGGCCCAGCTTATCGCACTGGTCAAAGAACGCCTCCTTGGCGGCCGGGGCGCCGCCCCAGCAGCGCAGTAGATTGAAATGAGCCCCGCGAGCCAGATCGAGGAGCGGTCGATAGGTGTCGGCGTCGACCCGGCCATGAAACAGGTCCGGATTCACCCAATTGCTGCCCTTCGCGAAGATACGCCGGCCATTCAGTTCCACAGTTACCGGGGGCGCGTCGCGGGATTTGGGCATTGCGGTGTCCGCTTCCCACTGGCCCGGGTACATGACCAGCCTAACCCGCCGAAAGCCCACCTTCTGACGATGGATTTCGCCGCCCTCGAGCTGGACTTCGAGCGAGTACAGCGCCGGCGCGCCCTGGTCGTGAGTCCACCACAGGACGGGATGCTCCAATCGGGCCCGCGGATCGCCGGAGGCCAGGACCGGGCGGCCGCTGGGATCGTCGAGCGTCCACCGGTAAGTCGCACCCGGTTCGGTTGCGTCCACCCTGACGTGAATGTCCGCCGCGCCGAGATCCTCGCTCAGGGTGTAGGCAAAATCCACCGTCCGGAAGTGGCGCCGCGGCCGCACCTCAAACTCCGCCCGTCCGCCCAGCCCGACCGGAATCAGCCGCGGGTGCCAGTCCCAGCCGTAACTCACGGCCGGCTTGGTCGAATGGCTCGCCTGGGAGCGGTCGGCGGTCCGGGGCCAGCGCTTCGGGGCTGGGAACAGGAGAACCTCGACCGCAGCGCCGGCGGGGAAATCGGTCACGTCCAGTTCGAGCGGCGCGAGCGAACCACGGTGCGCGGCGATCAAGCCGCCGTCCACGCGCACCTCGCATTCATAGTCCACGCCCTCGCCGACGAAGAAGAGGCGCTCGTCCGGTCCCAGGTTCACCGCCGGCCGCTCGGTGCGATACAGCCAAAAGCT
>CAZWMF010000218.1:0-6915 GCA_964634535.1 uncultured Opitutaceae bacterium
TCGCGTCTCCGCACGCGAGCTGAACCTTCGCGATATTGCGCCGAACAAAGTCCGCTGTTGACCAGGTGAACGGCTCGAGTTCGAGCTGGGCGCGGGCAAAGAGTAAGCCGGTACAGCGGTTCATCAGCAGCCGGGTCCCCTCCGACGACGGAATGGCTTCAGCGCGCCGGGGCCGATCGTCGCCGCGCGGTCCTTGCGCCGGAGCCTCGCCGCAGAGCACGCGGTGACCGGCCAGCAGGTCATAGGAGAACATGGTGGTCGGCTGCGCCGCTGTTTCCGCTAGTGACGTGATCTTGAATTCGATCTCCGCGTCCGCGAGGTGGGTCAGGATCTCGCCCAGGACTTCCAGCCGATGGCGGTAGCGAAATTCGTTGAAATGGCGGTTGCCTTTGATGGCGACGTAGAATTCAAGGTCGTTGTAAGGACGGTCGCCCATGGGCCCGCGCAAGACGCCCCCTTCCCCTCGGCCGTAGCCGCCTCCGAGCCACACCGCTTCGAGCCGGCGCGGCGGAATCAACCCTCGAACGCCGCTGCAGACGCGGGAACACGTTCGCTCGAGCTGGGCTTCCAGGGCGTCATCGCCGTCGACCGTGAAGCGAGGGCCCTCGCCGGGACTTGCGGCCGGAACGCTGGCCGCTGCCGTCTCGCCCCGCCGCGGGGCAAGCTTCGACTCGGCGATCATAGGGCGTGGTCGACTCGGTGCATCTGCCAGCCCGCCTGGAAGCCGTGGAGGCGGCCGAGCCGCTGCTGCCAGCGGATGGCGAGCGCGCTCGGCCAGGCGTTTAACCGGCCGTGCCGCCGGCAGTAACGGAGGTCGCCCCAAGCATCACGCAGCCAGCCGAGGAGCACGGATCGAGACAGATTGATCTCCTGGCGCCCACCTTGCCAGCTGTCGGCGAGCGCCCAGGCTTCGCCAAAGCTGCGCTTGTAGGCCTGCCGGGAAGTGTAGTTATGCGAATGGATCACCACCGAAGCCGGACAATAGCGGATGCAATAGCCTCCGGCCCGAAGCCAGCGGCAGTACTCGTCGTCTTCAGAGTATTGCAAGGTCTCACGAAAGCCGCGCTCGGCCCAAGGCTCGCGTCGCAATCCGCTGCTGACCATGCTGAAGAAATTGTCCCAGTGGATCGATTCGCGCTGCGCTCCGAAACAGCGTTCATAATCGCGGGCGTACACCGGCTCACAATTGGGTCGCGGGATCTGGCGGCCAAAGACCGCCGCCACCTGCGGCTCGGCTAGGGCGGAGACAAGCGGCGCGAGCCAGTTCGGGCCTTCCGGAGTAGCATCGGCGTTCAGGAAGATGACCCGATCCGAACGGGCCAGCTCCATTCCCTGGTTCAGGACCCGGCCGGGTCGGTACTCGTGCGGCAACATCTGCACGAGGCGGCGGGGCTTGAACTGGCGCAGGAGCTCCACCGATCCATCCGAGGAGCCCGAATCGAATGCGATCAGCTCCCAGTTCCGAAAACTCTGGGCTGCTAGCGCCGGCAATGTGCTTCGCAGCGCCCAGGCTTCGTTGTACGAGCGCAAAATGATGCTGACGGGCATTTCGGCCATGGCGCCTAGCTTGGCCGAGCACCGCCGGCGTGGAAATGGGGTGTTGACCCGCCCGGCGTCCGTTCGGGCTGGGCCCGTTAGTGCGCCCGGGCTTTCCGGTTTCAAGGGAGGTGGACACCTACTATGCCCCGGGCCGGCGATGGGGCAGAATCTCCCCGCCGCTAAACGTTGAATGACCTATCCGCCGCACGAACCGCCGATCTTCCTGTCGATCGGGATCCTGGCCTGGAACGAGGAGGCGTCGATCGTCCCGATGCTCACTTCGCTTTTCGGGCAATCGCTGTTTGAGCATCTGGCCGCGCGGGGGCAGAGCTGCGAGATCGTCTGCCTGGCGAACGGTTGCACCGATCGCACGGTGGCGGTGGCGACGGAGATCTTCGCGCGGGAAAATCGGGAACATCCGGCGCGGCGGGGGCTGCGCGCGCGGGTGGCCGATATTCCCACCGCGGGCCGAAACCAGGCCTGGAACTGGTTTGTCCATGAGTCGTCCGCTCGGGAAGCGCGCTTCATCTGCCTGATGGACGCGGACATCGTTTTCAACCGGCCCGACACGCTGCAGTTGGTCGTCGGCGAGCTGGAGCGCAATCCCAAGCTCGTCTGTGCCTCGGACTGGCCCGTGAAGAAGATCTCGGTGCGCGAGCGTCCCTCGCTACGGGAGCGGCTTTCCCTTGCGGCCTCCGACATGACCGACACCACCGCCGGCCGCTTGAACGGGATGCTTTACTGCCTGCGCTCAGAGGTCGCGCGCAATCTCTATCTTCCTCGCGATGTCCTCGCCAACGACGACGGCTTTTTCAAGGCCGCCATCTGCACCGATTTCTTCTGCGCACCGCTCGATCCGGGCAAGGTGGCCTCGGTGCGAGGGGCCACGCATCTGTACGAGCCGTACCTCGCGTTCCGAGATGTGCTGAACAACCAAAAGCGCCAGATGATCGGCCAGACGACCGTGCACGTGATCGTCGAGCACTTGCAGACCCTGCCCGAGCCGGATCGGGCGCAGCTTGCCGCCACGCTGCGGCGCTTCGAGACGATCGACCCGGACTGGCTAAAGAAGCTGATTGGCGCCCATGTCGCAGGGACGAGGCACTTTTGGCGGCTGTTTCCCGGCATCCTCGGTTTTCGTTGGAGGCGCCTCGCGCACCTGCGGGGCCGGCAGCGCCTGACCCACCTGCCGGCGGCGGCGGCAGGATTTGCAGTGACTCTCATCGCGTGCTGGCAGGCTGCCCGGTTCCTCCGGCGCGGCGTTACCAGCTATTGGCCGAAGGCCGCACGCGACGGTCTTCTGGTCCATCCGCCGCTTGGCGCGAAATAAACCGCCGCGAATCCTCCATGAGCGAACCCGCACCCCAAATCAAAAGCTACTACGAAACCTACTGGTCGGACGGCCGGAAGACCTTTTCCGGCGCCAATCAGGGCTATGCCCCGAACCTGCGGCGCTGGATGGCCGCCGAGCTGCGCGGCCTGCCGGACGACTCCCCGGTGCTCGAGGTGGGCTGCGGCGACGCTTCGTTCACGACGGAGCTAGCGCGCTACTCCCGGCGGGTGACGGCGATCGATCTGTCGGCCGGGCAGATCGCGGAGAATGCCGGCCGCTTCCCGGGAATCGCCTTTTGCCAGCACGATGTCTCCGAACCGCTGCCGTTTGCGGACGGAAGTTTTGCGGTGGCCTGGTGCTCGGAGGTGCTCGAGCACCTTTTCGACCCGGCCTACGCGCTCCGGGAGATGCACCGGGTGCTCCAGCCTGGCGGCCGGCTGCTGGCGACAGTGCCGTACCATGGGCGGTTCAAGAATGTCCTGATCGCTCTCTTCAAGTGGGACGAGCACTTCGCGCCCGGCAATCCGCACATCCGCTTCTACACCAAGCGCACGCTGGCGCGAATCACGAGCGCGGCTGGATTTAGCTCGATTCGGATCCGGACCTGCGGAATGAGCCGGCCGGCGCGCGACCTGCTCGTGCCCACCAATATCCTGCTGCGGGCCACGAAGGCACCGGCCGCAAAGGCGGAATGAAGCCGGCGCACGCAGCCGCCCTGGCGCTCATCCCAATCTGCGGCCTGGCCGCCGCGGTGGCGGCCACTTGGTTTCGGACGGCTCGCGATCTGTGCTTCTTTCTAATGGTGACCCTGGCGGTGTTCGCCGAACGGATGGAAGTCAATTTTTTCAGCGCCGCATGGTACCGCGGCTCGACCCGGGGCGTGCAGGTGACGCTGGTCGAAATTCTCGCCTTCGGCCTGCTTCTCGGTTGCTGGTTTGGCCGGCGGAGCGAGCAGCGGCACCGATTCTGGCCCGCGAGTCTGGGACTGATGTTGCTCTATTTTGGCTACGCCGTTTTCTCGGTCGTGGGCTCCGAGCCGAAGCTTTTTGGCGCCTTCGAGCTCACGAAAATGCTCGGCAGCATCCTCGTCTTCCTCGCGGCGGCCACCTATGTGCGGACCCGGCGCGAGTGGACCCTGCTGCTGGTCGCGCTGGGTTGCGCGGTCGGATTCGAGGGCCTTTGGACGCTGAGGCAGCATTTCGTCACCGGCCTCGAGCGCGGGGCAGGCACCCTCGATCATCCCAACAGCCTGTCGATGTATCTTTGTCTGACGGTGCCGCCGCTTGTCGCCGCCGCCTTTGCGGGTTGGTCGCGGGCCTTGCGCTGGTTTTGCGCCGGGTGCGCGGCCCTGGGCGCGATCGGGCAGCTCCTGGCCTTCTCGCGCGCGGGTGTGCCGATCTTTGCCGTGGTGGTCGGAGGGACGATGCTCGCCTGCGCCTCATGGCGGCTGAGCGCGCGCCGGGTCGCCATGCGGGTCGCGCTCGTCGCGTTCGCCGCCGTGCTGGTGGCCGCGGCCTGGACGACGATGGATCGGCGTTACTCCGAAGCGACGTTCTCGGAGGAATACTTCGATCCGACGGTCGACGGCCGCGGGATCTATCTGCGCCTGGCGAGAATGATCGCCGCCGACCATTTCTTTGGTGTCGGCCTCAATAATTGGTCCTATGCCGTGAGCGGCACATACGGTCCGCGCCTGGGCTTTCGGTTTGTGACTTACGACGACCTAGTCTCCACCTACGGCAAAAGTGACGACGAGGTGTTCGCTAACTCCTACCTCGCAGCCCCCGCGCATAATCTGGCCGCGCTGACCCTCGGCGAACTCGGCGTGCCGGGTCTCGTGTTGTTTGGGGCGCTTTGGCTGCGGTGGTTCTGGATGGGGGCTGGCTTCTTGGGGCGGCCGCGCACCGAGCCCATGCGGGTGCTGGGCGTCGGGCTGTTCTTCGGCGTCTGCGGCATCTTCGGCCAAAGCCTCACCGAGTGGGTGTATCGGCAGACGCCAATCCTCTGTACTTTCTCCATTCTGCTCGGCGCGCTGGCGAGTTTGACGGCCGTGCGCCGGCGAGCTCGCGCGGCCAAACAGATCGATGCCGCGGCGGCCACGCCGGCCACGGGGCTTCCCGGGATTCTGGTCGCCGCCGGGGCTTAATTAATGCGCGCCGCCCATCTCTTGCGCAAATACAACCCCGCCGAATGGGGAGGCACCGAGACGGCCATCGAGCGGCTCGCGGCGGGCTTTCGCGGGCTCGGGGTCGAGACAGTCGCCTTTGCTCCCCGGCTGCCGGCGGGCCCGACCGGGGCCGACCCGTTGGCGGCGGCCGGCTGCCTTGTGCGGCGATTTCGGGCCTTCGTTCCCGTGTGGGGGATACCCGCGGAGCGCAAGCGCCAGATGGTCGCCGTGGGCGGCAACTTGATGTCTTTCGACTTGATCGGCTCTCTGTGGCGAGAGCCCGGACTCGACGTGATCCATTCGCATGCGCTCGGCCGGATCGGCGGCATCGGATATGCGGTGGCGCGCGGCCGCCGGCTGCCGTTTGTGCTCAGCGTTCACGGAGGCGCCTACGACCTTCCGAACGCAACGCGCCAGGAGCTTCGCCGGCCCGGCGTCGGCGGCTGGGATTGGGGCAAGCCGGTGGGGCTGCTGCTCCGCGCCCGCCAGCTGCTTTCCCGGGCCGACGCGATCTTCACTTGCAACCCGCGTGAAGCGGAGTTGATCCGGGAACGCCATCCGGACCGGCGCGTCTTTCTGCAGCCGCACGGAGTCCCGGCGGCGCTCTTTGCCCCCGATCAGCGGCCTGCCGCCCAGGCCGCCTTTCCGGCGGTGAGCGGCCGCCAAGTGCTCCTCGTGCTCGGACGGATCGATCCGGTCAAGAACCAAGCTTGGCTAATCGCGCAGGCGCCGGAGCTCGCCCAGCGCCATCCGCAGGTTCTGATCGTATTCGTCGGCGCCTATACAGATCCCGAGTATGTCCAGGCGCTACGGGCGCGGGTGGAGCGCGAAGGGCTCGGCGGTTGGGTGCTGCTGGCGGGCCCTTTGCCGCCCGGCGATCCTCGGCTGATCGGCTTGTTGCAGGAAGCGCGAGCGGTGGTGCTGCCGTCGGTGTCGGAGACTTTCGGAATCGTCCTGCTGGAGGCGTGGGCGGCGGGAACGCCCGTGATTTCGAGCCGGACCTCCGGCGCGACGGCGCTGGTGACCGAGGGCGTCGACGGGCTGCTATTCGACCTCGCCCGGCCGGCCGCCTTCCACGCGGCGGTCGACCGGCTCTTGTCGCAGCCGCAGGAAAGCCGAGGGTGGGGAACGGCCGGCCGGGCTAAAGTCGCGGCGCATTACGACGTCGCCGTGATCGCCGCCCGGACCAAGAGGATCTACGAAGGACTCATTGAAGCCAATCGTGCACACCGTCCTCCTGCGCGACGATGACACGTGCGCGTTCACGCCGCTCGCCTGTCTCGAACGCCTGTATCGCCCGTTCCTCGATCGCGGACTACCCGTCAATCTGGCGGTGATTCCGGAGGTCCGGACGGAGGTGCGCACCCCCGACGGGCGCCTCGAGGGCTTCCTGGCGGCGGGCCGGGGCCCGGCCGGCCCGTTCGCCCCGATCGGGGACAATCGCGAATTGGCGGAGTATCTGCGCGCTGAGCCGGGATATTGCGTCACCCAGCACGGCTGCCATCACGACTATTTTGAGTTTGGCGGCGTCGATCGCGCGGACTTGGCGCGGCGACTCGGTCGCGGTGCGGAGTGCCTGCGCGCCGCGGGCTTCGGGCGTGCGGCCGCATTCGTGGCGCCGTATGACCGGCTGTCGCGTCCGGCATTCCTGGAAGTAGCCCGTCGCCATGAGGTGATCTCGACCGGCTGGTTCGAGGCTCGCTGCCTGCCGCTGCGCTGGTGGCTGGTCTATGCGCGAGCGAAGCTGCTTGCGCGACCGCATTGGCGCGCCGGCCGAACGACGCTGCTCAGTCATCCCGGCTGCCTGCTCTCCTACCACCGGCCATACGCGGAAATGCTCGCCTCCGTCCGCCGAACGGTCGAAAGCCGGGCGCTG
>CAZWMF010000219.1:0-6907 GCA_964634535.1 uncultured Opitutaceae bacterium
TGTTTTCCCTCAAGGTGAACTGGCTGGTCTGCACGGCGGTCGAAAGGGAGGCCCCCTTGAAAATCCGCACGACCCGGCCGCCCAGGATGCCGGATGAGACGGTGACCCCGGAGTTGGCGGCGGAGGTCAGAAGCGGGCTCGTGCTCTCGTTGTAATAGACGTAGGCGTTGGCGGTTGGATGGGTGTTGGAGATGCTGAGGACGTAGCGCGGGAGAACGATCCGGACGACGCGCAGGCGGTAGAGATTCGAGCCGTGGGCATCGCCGTTCCAGGCCGCGACCTGGGCGGCGGTCAGGATCGCGCTCCAGTAGCTGGGGGCCGTTCCATAACGGGTGTTCCATTCCGTGTTCCAGATGGCGTTGAACCAGGCGGCGGTGCCGTCGTTCTCCGGCATGACGAGCTGCTCCGTGCGGGCCATGATCGAAATGAGCAGGAAGCGCTGCTGGTTCGTCTCGCTCGGGCCGAGAAAGAGAAGGCGCGAGCGGTTGTAGGAGTTGAAAACGAGGCTGGCCAGGGCGGGCTGGTAGGCGGTGGTCGGCGCGGCGGAGGTGACGGCCAGGCCGCGAACATTGGCGAGCCGGGCGAACCAGTCGAAGGAGTTGGTCCCGATGTAGGCCGGCGAAACCGTGGAGGAGAAATTGGTCGGCGTGACCCCCGCGGGAATTTCGCCGTTCAGGGCGGCGATGTTCGTGTTGGCCATGTCCTCCGAATCGAACGAGCGCACGGCGTCCTGCTGCATGAGTGCGAGCGTCTGGTCCTCAACCTTCATCTGGTCGTCGATGTACCGGCGGACGACGCCGGGGAGCGCGATCGCGGCCAGGAGGCCGACGATCAGGAGGACGCCCAGGATTTCGATCAGGGTGAAGCCGGCGCGGCGCATGGCTAGTACCGGAAATTTTCCGCCGCGGTCATGATCGGCATCCACATGCCGATGACCACGGCGCCGACCGCGGCGATCAGGGCCAGCATGACGGCCTTGTCGAAGACGGCGAAGAAAACCTGGATGCGCTCCTGGGCCTTGGTCGAATAGTGCCGGGCGACGTTTTCAAGGGCCTGGCTCAAGCTGCCGCTTGATTCACCGGTGCCGATGATCGTGAGCGCCAGTTCCGGGAGATACCCGGTGGCTCGGAGCGCCTCCGTGATCGCGGGAGCGTCCGGGTTGCCCGCGGTCACGATGCCGCTCTCAAGGAGCGTGCGGGAGCGGAGCAAAGCGGCACGCAGGGCGCGGTTTCGGACGACTGCGGCGCAGGCGGCGAAAGTCGAGCCGGCGTCGGCCCCCGCGGCGTAGAGGGCGCGGTAGTTCTTCGCCACTTCGGCCGTCACGAGCGCCTTGAAAATCCCGCCCACCAGCGGCAGGCGCAGGAGAAGCCGGTCGATCAGGGTGCCGGAGACCGGAGCGAGCCGGCAGACCCGGAAGAAGGCCAACCCCGCGCCCACGGCGATCAGGATCAAACGCCAATGCGATTGCACGAAAACCGAAACCCCCAGCACCAGACGGGTGATCTCCGGCAGAGGCACGTTGAGCGAATCAAGGAGGAGCTTGATGTTCGGCACGAGCTTGACCATGAGCAGCCCGATGACGCAGCTGGCGAAGCAAAGGATGAAAATCGGATAGGCGACAGCCTTGGCCGCGGTTTTCCGAATCTGAATGCGGAAGGCGATCTGATCGCGCAAATCCTCGAAGCGGGCCGCGAGGGCGGCGCCTCCCGACTCCTCGCCCACCCGGATCGCGGCGATGAGGCCATCGGGAAAGCTGCGGGGATACTTGGCGAGGGCGCCGGAGAGGGAAGCCGTGGAACGGGAGAGTTCGGCATGGACGCCTCGGAGGATTTTCCGGGCAATCCGGTCGGGGAATTCGTCCTTCAACTTGGCGACGGCCACTTCCGCCGGGACCCCGGCGCCAAGCTGCATCGCAAGCAAATCGAAGAGCTGGACCAAAGTCGCCATCGAGAGCTTCGCCCGGCGCCCTCCTGAGCCTGGTTTCAACTCGGTATGCCCGATCAGAAAGGCTCCGCGGGATTCGACTGCGGCCCGGAGGGCGGCGACATTCGGAGCGTCAAACTCCTGGGCAAAGAACTGCCCGCCCTGGGTCACGCATCGTGTGCGGTAGGCCGGCATCAGGGGAGGCGCAATTTGAGGGTTCGCTCCGAAACCGGGCAGGCCAGGAGGAAGGAGTCCTTCCGCAAATAAACGGTGTCCGCCTCCACCCGATAGACAGTCAAATCCTTAAAATGGTCGCCGACACTGTATGGCTCGCCGTCGATAATGGCAGTCGGCTTCGGGCCGGGCACGGCGGCGGAGACCTGGATCGCCAACTCGCGCCATGCCACCGGCGGCTGGAAAAGCTGCACAAAGGGGTTGGTCGTGGCGGGAGCCGGGGCGACGAAGAGATTGGGGTCGAGTTCGATCACGTAGTCGTCGTTGGGCGCGATGACGTTTAGGCGACTGTCGTCGGGATCGGCTGCGGGAGCCGGGCCGGTTTCAGGCTTCGCCGAGGGATCGGCGGGAACGGCCCCCAGGACGTGCGCGGGAGCGGAGACCTTGGCCGCAGGCTTCTCCCGGACTTGGGCGAGAAGGTCCTGATTTTCCTCGGTAAGAGCGGAAATGACCCGCTGCGAGCGGGCGACCATCGCCGTCAGTTCCGTTTCCGTGGGCTCCGGGTGGTCGTTTGCCATCCGGGCGAACGTCGCCGGGCCTTGCTCGAAGGCGGGCGCAATCCCGCCCTGGCCGTCGAAGCGGAAGCGCGCCGGCCGCGTCTGCACGACCAGGTCGCCCGGCCGGTAGGCAAAGTTCGGGTCGTCGTCGTCGGGAATCATCCCGACATAGTATTCCTCGTACTCCGCCGGATATGCCGGCGACGCGGGTCCGACCGAACCCGCGGTCGCCCCGATGGGAATTACCTGGTCCGCCGTCGCGCTGGAAGGCGATGGTGCGCGGGACGCCTGCTTTCCGACATGGGCGCAACCCGCGAGAAACAATCCGACGACAATGAGTGCTGCTTTCATGAGCGATCCTTTCCGCCTGCAACCGCCTTTGCGCCTGGCTCGGGGTCTCCTGGCCGCCGGGCCTTGCGCAGGTCGATGGGCTCCTTGGTGTAAAGGTAAAATTCCTTGCCCGGCAGAACGGCGACATAGTAGCCCTTCTCGTCGATCTGCTTCCTGATGGCGTCGATCATGTCGGCGATGCGGTCGGTTCCCGCGGCCCCGCCTTGAAGGAGCGCGTTCCCGATCGTGGCCTTGGGCACGTTCACCACCTGGCTCGTCAGCGGGTTGAGAATGGAGGTGTCGGACTGGACGCTGCGGGTGATGGCCGCGACCGAGGCGAGCAGCGCCTCCTGGATGGCCTGGTCGCCGAGCGACCCGAAGCGCCGCCCCGCGATTCCGGGACTTTTTTCCGTGTCGCCGTAGGCGTGCTTCGCCTCGTCGTAGTCGCGGTTGAGCGCGATCCCGCTCACGCTCAATTCCATCGCGTTGCTGCCGTCGTTTGTCCTCCAAACGAACGTCCATTTCCCGTTGCCGTCGATCCGGTCCCGTGAAGGGGAGGACTTGCCCGTGCCGTGCACCTCGACCCCGGCGGGAATGACGAGCCGCGTCACACCGTCCGGGTCGATATTGTATTGGTTGTCCAACACGACCCCGATCAGCGGCGTCTCGATGCTTCCGGTCTCCGGGCCGCCGATCAGTTCGCAGCGGATCAGGCGGAAGCTCGGCAGGTAGAAGCTCGGCGGAGCGGGCGGCGTCGGCTTGGCTGGCGCCGCGAGCGGCGGGAAAAGCGAGATCGCGGTCGGCTGATTGACGAACCTCCTTTTGATTTCCTCGGGAATCGGCGGCGGGCGCCTGGGCTCGCCCTTTTTCGGCTGTTCGGGAGGGATGGCGAAGTTGGCGAACTGCTCGCCGAAGTCCATCGTGACCGGCTGCGGCACGTCGTCCTTCGCGGCCCCCGGTTTGGGAGCGTCCTTGGAAACGGGGGGCGGCCCGGCCGTTGGCTCCTCCGCCTTCCGTCGCGCGCTGCTGTCGTAATAGATCCTGACCGCGGTCGCACCGCCGAGAATAACAATGACAAGGACGGTGACCAAAAGTTTGCGAAAGGGCACCCCGACTTTTCCAATCAAGCTCATGGCGTTTCCCGCGTGGGGACAATCAGGTGAAATTCGTTTTCCAGGCTGAGGTCCGCCCGTCCTCCGTCCGAGGTCCCGGTGTAGCAGACGTAGCCGAAATTCTGGCCCGGCTCGGGCTGGGTCACGGAGAGCAGGCGAATCCCGAATTCCCTGGCCCCTTTGGAGACGACGAGAGGATTCGGCTCGCCCGCAGGCAGCGGGAAAACGACCTTGAACTTGATGCTGTCGGCCCGGCCGTTCTTCCCGCGGGCAGTCACGACGTACTCGCCCAGTTCGGAGAGCGGCGCCGAGAGCCGGTCGATGAGCGAGGCTTTCTGGCCCCTCGGGTTTACGATTTCCAACGATGCGACATCGGGCGAAATTTCCCAGGCAAGCCGCGCTGGTCCGCGCGGCGGCATGACCCGACTCACCTGGGCGAAGCTCGGCCAATAAAGGTTGCGCCCGACCCGCAGGGCGATTTCGCCGGGCCGGTAATAGAGCGGCGCCTCCGTGTCGTTCAGGAAAACGACGCGGAATACAAGCGTGTCGTCTCGCTCGAAGCGGAACACCTGGTCGATGACGATGCGGTACCCGAGATATTCCAGCACCGTGCCGGGTGCGGCGACCTGGATTGTGCGCTCCAGTTCGGGGTGTTGCTCCTTCACCGCAAAATAGGTCTTCGCATCCTGCAGAATGTCGTAGAGCCGCCGGGCGGTGATGCGGACCGCGCCTTCCGGCGAGCCGGTTCCGTCCGCCTTCGCCGAAGCGATGGTCAGGGTCCGCGTGGGGCTATTTTCCGAGTAATAGAATCGGAAGCTGTACACCGAATCGCCAAGGATGACGTTCAGGTCGGCCATGCCCGGATAAAGCGCCTTGACGCTGAAAAACCGCGTTCCGGGCTGGTGCTCCAAAAAGACGTTGGCTGCGGTGTCGGGCTTGGTCGTGATGTGGTTGCCCTCGAATGCCTCGATCGGTCCGGGCATGAGGATCGTCGTCGGCACGGCGCCGACTGCGACCTCGTAGGGCTTGGCATCCTCCAGGACGGCCTTGCGCATGACGCCAAGCGGGATGGGATCGGCGGATGCCGCCGGATCGGCCTGGGCGCGCATATTGAGGGCCAGGGCCAGCATCAGCGCGATTCGAGGTAGTCGAAATTCCATATGCCAAGCGGATATTGCCGGTTGACGACCGCGTTCTCATTGCGGAAGAAATACAAAACGAGGGTGAAGTTGAGCCGGTCGAGCTTGGGCTCGTCATTGAAAACCCCGGCCCGGATGAGCTGCCCGGTGACCCGCACGCGGTAGGTGCCGTCCGGGTCGGCGGCGATTTGGGTCGCCGCGATTTCGGCCTTCTGGTGATAGCCGTATTCACGAAAAATCGGCCCCTGGGCTTTCAGGAAGTCGGCGAGCTTGTCCTTGGCCTTCCGCGCAAACATGAGGTCGATGGCGTCGTTGTCCTCGATGCCGTTCGGCGTCCGGTCGAGCATGGCTCGGGCCGCCTGGGCGGCGGCGATCTTCGGCAGCGCGAGCGCCTCCTTGAAGCGCTGGAGCCGGGCGATCGTCACGGTGCCGTCCTCGCTCACGATGATGGCACGCTCCGGCTCATGCAAAAGGTAGATGGCGAGAATCGGACCCAAGGCCGCGGCGAACAGCAGAACGAGGCAGGCGAGCGCGAGCACCCGGACGGTGAAGGCTCGGCTGGCGAAGAGGTCGAGCAGACCCTCCTCGCCGGCCTCGCCGGACTTGGCCTCTTTTGCGGCCGCCTTCATCGCCGGGCGAAGCTGCCGAGCGCCGGCACGCTCCGGGCGGCGCTCATGATGGGGTCGATGTGGGTTCCGCCGTAAAGGGCGAGAAAGAACATCGTGGGCGGGACGAGAATCGAGCCGAAGATCATGATGATGGCGGCGACCAGTTCGCGCAGCACCGGCTCCAGAACGGCTCCAACCATGCCGGCGGCGGAGCCTCCCGAACTGAATGGGACCTGGAAGACCGTGTTCGCCGCCGCGGCGACGATGGCGAAGCCGAGCGGCCACGCGAGAACGCTCGCCGTCATGCTCATGTAAGAGGTGGCCCGGTCGCGGAGCGCCGGAACCGAAAGGGCGCAAACCGCAATCGGCATGAAGGTGAAGAGCGCTTCGACCAGGACCCGCTGGAAAAAGTAGAACGGGAGCGAGATGAGGCCGCCGATGATCGTCAAAACATCGACCAGCATCTGGATCATAAGCCCGAGGAGCGCGGCCCGCGTCACCTGGCCCAGGTTCCACAGGTAATGCGCCCATTGCTGGACGGTGCCCGGTCCGGCGGACCCGCCGTTGGCCGGGTCCTGGGCAAGGTTCGTCATTCCCTGAAAGAAATTGTTGATCGCCTGATTGAGCTGAAAAATCGAATTGGCCTGGGACAACTGCTGGGCGGGATAATAAAAGAGATTCACGACGTACGGCCGCCAAAAGGAGACGGAGGAGGCGAACATGACGCAAAGCGCGATCAAGGTCAGGGCCTCCAGGGTGTGCGTGGGCTCCCGGCGGTGCTTCCACACCTGGGCGTAGTACCCGATCAGAGTGATAAGGAACGCGACGCCGTAGACGTAGGTCGCAAGCGAACTGAACGCGCTCGTCAGGGTCTGGGTCGGACCGGTCAGGTCGAAGCTGATCATGGCTTGGCGGCGGCTTTGGCCGTCGGCTGAGGTCCTCGGATGAAGTCCCGGATGCGCCCGTAAACGCGGGCGTTGGGGAAGACAATGTCGGTTACGAGCAGGGCCAGAAGCGCCGCCGCGCAGAGGAAGAGGTAGCCGATGACAAAGCGGCGGACGAAC
>CAZWMF010000220.1:0-436 GCA_964634535.1 uncultured Opitutaceae bacterium
CGAGGAGGAATTGCGCAGCCTGCACCTGCCGCCCTTCCAGGGTGCGCGGGAGGCCGGCGTCCTGACCTTCATGAGCGCCTTCACCGACATCAACGGGGTGCCGGCGAGCGCGAACGTGCATACGATTCGGGAGATCCTCAAGGGCGAATGGGCCTTTCCCGGCTTTGTGGTGAGCGACTGGAGTTCGATCGGCGAACTCGAGGCCCATGAGGTGGCGGGCGACGACCGCGATGCCGCGCGCCTGGGGGTGCGCGCCGGCGTCGACATGGAAATGGTTTCGACCACCTATCGGGATCATCTCGCCGATTTGATCCGGGACGGCGAAATTCCGATTGCCGACGTCGACGACGCAGTCCGACGCATTTTGCGGGTGAAGATCCACATCGGGCTCTTCAATCATCCCTACACCGATCCGCGTCCGGACGCGCACTTGAAT
>CAZWMF010000220.1:446-6882 GCA_964634535.1 uncultured Opitutaceae bacterium
TGAATCCGGCGAGCTTGGAACTCGCCCGGAAGCTGGCGACGGAAAGCCTGGTTTTGCTCAAGAATTCGGGCGATCTGCTACCGCTGGCCGACAAGTTCCGCACGGTGGCCCTGATCGGGCCCTTGGCCGACAGTCCCGGCGACATGCTGGGCTGCTGGGCCGGTCGCGGGCAGGCGGCGGACGCGCGCTCGGTGCGGTCGGCCTTCGCGGATGGGCGCCCTGGGGCGCCGCGCGTCCTTTTCGCTCCGGGGCTGCCCTATGACACGAGTCGCGATACGCGCGGATTCGCGGCGGCGCTCGCCGTCGCGCGGCAGGCCGACGTGGTGGTCCTTTGCGTCGGCGAAGGGTCCGGCTTGTCCGGCGAGGCGCACTCGCGCGCGTATCTCGACCTGCCGGGGGCCCAGGCCGATCTGGTCGCGCAGATTGCGAGCACCGGCAAGCCGCTCGTCCTCGTCGTCTTTTCCGGCCGGCCCCTGACGTTTGAAAGCTCGGCGCGGGCGGCCTCGGCGGTCCTCTACGCCTGGCATCCCGGCATCATGGCCGGACCGGCCATCGCCGACGTGCTGTTTGGACGCGCCGCGCCGACCGGCAAGCTCACGGTGAGTTTTCCCCGCACGGTCGGCCAGATCCCGGTGTACTATAACCACAAGAATACGGGCCGCCCGGCGGCGGAGCGCGACGAGATCGGCCCGGCGGCGAAGCAAAAGGCCACCGAGGGCGATGTGTCCCGCTACATCGACGTGCCCGTTTCGCCGGAGTATCCGTTCGGTTTCGGGCTCGCGTACACGACTTTTGCCTATTCGGACCTGCAGGTGGCCGGGCCAACCGCGGAGGGTGTCGTGACCGTGAGCGCCCGCGTCGCCAACACCGGGAGCCGCGCGGGGGTCGAAGTCGTGCAGTGCTACAAGCACCAGGTCGTCGGCCGACTCACGCCACCGGTCAAGGAGCTGATGGGCTTTCAGCGTGTCCCGCTCCAGGCCGGGGAGGCCCGCACGGTGCGATTTGAAATTCCGGTGCAGGCGCTCGGCTCGTTCGACGAAACCGGCCGGTATTCGGTCGAGCCCGGCCGGTATGTGGTCTGGATCGGTGGAAATTCGCGGACCGGGCTCAACGGGGACTTCGTCGTAAAATGAACGGCGGCTGAGGCCGGCCGCGATCGCCCTTCGGCCCGAAAGCTTCGCGAAGATCGGCCAAATCCCGACCGAATCGCTCGGGCTCCGGTCGATGGGCTAAACCGCGCGGCTGCCTTGCGCTCAGTCGGCTGCGGCTCGGACAGCGGCCGAACTAGGTATGCAAACATTCCCTAGTCCATCGAAAAGCGCCCGCGGGCTTTCCTGTCCGAATGAATGGGGCAAGATTCGGCCGTGCTTTAAGGACTAGGGTTTCGCCAGGCTGGCGTCCACGGGCGGCGGCTGGCCGGCCGCGATTGTCTCCAACCAGACCAGCGAACGATCCTGATATATCTTCTGCACGCCGACGGGCTGGTCCTGGTGCGGGGAGTGGATCATGGGGATCGCTTCCACGGGTGCCTTGATCTGATTGAGCATCGCCCAGACGCCGGCCGGCGGGCTGGTCTCGTCCAGGAAGCCCATGGCCACCTGGGCGGGACAGGTGATCCGGCTCGCAAAATTCACCGGATCGAAATACCGCGACGTCTCCATGATGCGCTCGTCATGGTGTTCCCGGGCCTGCGCGGCCCAATCGGGATACGCCGCCGCCCGACCGATGCGCGGTCCGGTGGCGTCGCAGCTCGAGGGCACGATGACGGAAACCGCGGTGACTTTCCCGCTCTCCAATCCGGCGGTCACGATGCTTTGCTGTCCGCCCTGACTGCCGCCGATGAGCACGAGGGTCCGGCCATTCCAGTCCGGACGATGAGTCAAGTACTCCACGGCGCGATAGTCGCCGAGATACATCGGCAGAAAGTAGCTCGTTTCGCGGTTCTGGTTGCCGATGGTCCAATAGTCATGGAGGTTGGTTTCTGCGGCCTTCTTGTAGGCGGACGGATCCAAGTTGCCCGGCATGGAATGGGCCTCGATATCCAACGCCAGATAGCCGAGCTTGGCCTTGTCGACCACCCACGACTTTTGCAGCGGATAGACGCCGGCCCATTGGAGCTGCAGGACAGCGGGATATGGGCCGGGCTTCCGGGGCTTGGCGATTTGGCCGTAGATCCGCCGGCCGAGCACATTGTCCATCACGATGTATTCGAGTTCGATCGCCGGGTCGCCCGATTCGCCCGGCTCAAGTTTGGGATTCGGGGGAACGGCCTGAAGTTGCTCGATTTTGGAGGCCCACCACGCGTCAAAATCGGCGGGCCGGGGCATGGCCGGCTCGATCTGTGCCGGCGCCACCAACGCACCCAGGAGCGTCCGGCTTTTTTCCGGCGACACCGAGGGCAAGCCCAGGTCCACCAGGACGGAATTGGGTCCGGCCAGGGTCGTTTGCACCGTCGCACGGCCCGAGGAGAGATCGAGAACCCCCGCGGCAATCTCTTTAAGGCCGCCCGACTTGATCGTATAGCGCACCTGCTTGATCGCCGATCCCGGCGCGGCTCGAAGGGTCCAGCCCACGGTTTCCCCCACGGCGTAGATTCCCGACGCCCGGAAAGGAGTAGCCGTGATCGGCAGCGGTTCTGGACCCGCATGGTCTTGCGCCCAGCCGATTGGGATCGGCAGGGCGATAAACAACGCGGCAATGGGGAGGGCGATTCGCTGGGTCAGGGTTAGGCTCATCGTGCGGAGGATTGGGGTTCCAACGTTCTGGAACAAATGGGGGGGCACCGTGGGTTGGGCGACGGACGAGCCTGGTCCGGTCCCCGAACCCTGTCCAGGCATTCGCGGGACCGGTGGCGAGGACGGGCTCGCCGTCGCCGGAGAGTTCATGCACAAGGTTGGATTATCCGTATGGCTAGTTCTATTCCAACCCCGGGGCATGGCGGCCGAATTTCGATGAAACTCAGTCAGTAAGCCACGGTCAGAGCGGAGCTTCCATCGGATGAGAATCCTCAATATCGTCGTCAACATTCTGGTCATGGCCGTGCTCATCGCGGCGGCCTTGGCGGGACTGGCGTGCATACCGGTGGTGCAGAACTGGCTTGCGGGATGGGCGGCGAGCGAGCAGTCGGTGGCAAAGATTTCCTTCGATGCCTTTAGCGCCGGTTTCGGGAAGGCCGAAGTCGACGGATTGCAGATGGAGGTCGGCGGGGCCGTGCTCTCGGGACCGTCCTTTCAGGCCGAGCTGCCGATTTCGACCGCATTGTGGAACCGGAGATTTCTCGTGCAGAAGCTCGTGGCCAAGGGCTGGACGCTCGACCTGAGCCGGGTCCCGGCGCGAGTCCCGGCCGCCGAATCCGCCGAAGCCGCGCCGGAAACCGGCGCGGCTTCGGCCGGATCGCCGGCCGCTCAGACGGCTTTGGCACAGGACGTCGTGCAGGCCTTTTGCGGGACCTTGAGCCGCTGGACGCTGCCGTACGATGTGACCCTGGCCGACGTCGACCTCGAGGGCGATGTCCTGGTTCCGGCGCGGACCGGAAGCCCGGCGGCCCGGGTGCACGTGATCGTGACCGGGGGCGGCGTGGCCCCGGGGCACGAAGGAACGTTTGCCGTCGCCGCCAAGAGTGTCGTCATGGATCCGGAGCTCTCCGTGATGGCGTTTACGGCCCATGGCCAGATCACCGTGGGGTTGCAGTCGGCGCGAACATTCAGCCGGGCGGAGGTTCAGGCCGATCTGACGGCCAAGGGCGGTCCGTTTCCGAATCCGATTGCGGCGTCCGTGGACATCGCGGTCGCCCGCGGCGCCGGTGAAGAAATCTATGGCATTCAGCTGAACCGCGGCGGGCGCACTTTGGTCAAGCTTGCCGCGCAATTTCCGGAGGCGACCCACCAGTTGGCGGGAACTTGGCAGGTGGATGTGCAAGACTCCGACATGAGCGCCCTGGGCTTGGACTTGCCCGGCCCGCACTACGCGGCGAAGGGCGGCGGTCGCTTTGACACCGACGTCGCTTTCGGCCGGGTGCACGGCCTGGGGCATTTGAGCGGAACCTTCGGCGGCCTGGGCGTCCTGGCATCCGCCCTGGAGCCAATCGGGACCGCGACCTACGAGCTCGATTTCGATGCGGTGCACCGTGGGCACATTCTGGACGTGGACCGCGTCCAGGCAGCCATGACGAGCGGCCGTGCGGCGGCCGGATTCCGGGCGCTCCAAGCCTTCGAGGTCGATGAAACCACCGGGGCCGTGCAGGCGGCGGATCCGGCACAGGATAGCGTCGGCGTGACGCTTCGCGGCATCCCCATGTCGTGGCTGACCGGCTTGACGGGCGACTTCGTCCTGGCCGGGGGCGAAGCGGCTGGCGCCTTCACCGTGCGCGCGGCCCGCGGCGCCTACGCCGTGCGTTCCGAAGGGCCCGTCACCGTGGCCGGCCTTGCGGTTCGGCGCGGAGCGGCGACGCTGGGTCAGCGGCTTGCCGTGTCGCTCGGGCTGCGGGCCGATTACGCGGCCACGGGTTGGCGGATCGACGCGGCCCCCGTGAGCATCGGCTGTGACGGCCGACGCCTGGCGACCCTCGATGCCAAGGTGAACGCGGTGGGCGGAGCCGACCATCCCGTCGCAATTACCGCGTCCTGGACGGCCGATCTCCAGGCGATCGCTTCCCAAGACGGCATCCCTGGGTTTCGGGGTCTGGGCGGCCGAACGGCTTCGGGTGACTTTTCGGCAACCCTGGGCGAGGACACGACCTTCGATACCAAATTGTCCGTGGTCGGCCGCGACGAGCACAACGCGATCGCCGCGAGCCTGCACGCGGACGCAGACGGCCACGGCACGGTCACCTTTCACGGTCCGGTCCGGATCGCGTCCGGGCCGAACGCGACCGAACTGTCGGCCGAAGGCAGCTGGATTCAGGACGAGGATGGGAATCGCGTCTACGTGAACCTGACGGGCAAGCAGGTGGTGCTCGAACAATTGCGTTTGCTGACGGCGGGCTTGGCGGTGGCAGGCGGCAGGCCGCTCGGCCGAGACCGGTCGGCCGGCGTGCGCGACGCCGCTCCATTCTGGGGAACCTGGACTGGCCACGTGGGTTTTGACTTCGACCAGGTTAAGGCGGTGGGCCGCACGTTCGATGCCGTGGCCGGAATGATCCAGGTGGTCCCGGGCGCCCTCCACCTCGACGGGGGACGCGGCGGCCTGGGAACCCGGAAGGTGTCCAACGCGGCGGGGACTCTCACCTTCGATGCCAATTCTCCGCTGCCGTATAGCCTGACGGCGACGGCGTCGGTCGATCAGCTCGAAGCGGCCTCATACTTTCCGGCCCCCCGCCGGGGGGATCTGCCGATCGTTTCCGGCCATTTCGCCGTGGCCGGAACCCTGCGGGGAAAGGGAATCAATCTCGACGACCTCGCCGCCCGTCTGGAGGAAGAGTTCCAGTTCACGAGCCAGACGGGAATCGTGCGGGTGCTCCAGACCGACGTGGCCGAGGCCGTTCCACCAGACAAGGCCTCGGTTAAGGACGACCTCGGCTCGGTGGGTTCGGCTTTCGGCTCCGTCTTCGGCTTGGGCAAGAAATCGCCGAACGCCGGCGCCATCAAGGTCGATCCGGTGGCCGAGGCCGTGCTCGATTTCACCTACGATGTGGCGGAAATCGGTTGCGACCAAATCACGATCAAGGCGGTGCGGAGTCCCGATGGCGCCGTCCGGATCACCAATTTGGAATTGGTCGCTCCGGACGAGCATATCACCGGGTCGGGGCTGATCGAGGCCCTGCCCGGACGGTCTTTGCGAGAACGGCCATTTAGCATGAATTGGCAATTTGCGGCCCACGGCCGCGTGGCCAAGTACCTGAATAAGGCCCACCTGCTTTCCCCGCAAAAGGACGGCCGCGGCTTTTTCCTGCTGCCCGAGCCCATTCATCTCGGTGGGACGTTGGCGCAAATCGACACGAGCCAATGGCACGACATGCTGGCGCAGGCGGTGGCCCGGAGCGCGGACGCATCGAAAAAGGCGGCCCCTTGACGGGGAAATGGTCGACGGGTGGGCGGGCCTCTCGGGACCTGGCATCCTCGGAAATTTAATTGCTCAGTCCTGGACCAGGTACTCCAGCGAGCGGCCGGCTTCGCGGCGGACGCCATCCAGCTTTTCCTCCGTGGCGTATTCGAACAGGATGAGAGCGAGGAATAGCGCGAGCGCGCGCGATTGGGTCAATTGGGCCTCGGACACCGCGCCGTATTCCGCCCAAAACTCGCGGCGCGCCACGGACGGGAAGAGGCTCCAGGCGATCTGCAGGTCGACGGCGGGATCGTTTCGGTGAAGGTCGCCCCAATCGATCACGCCCGTCAAATGTGCGTTCGCGTCAAGCAGCAGGTGACGCGCGTACAGGTCGCCGTGAACCAGCCGTCGGCTTTCCGCGTCCAATGAGGCTGGTGGGTGCACTTCAAACCAG
>CAZWMF010000221.1:0-6849 GCA_964634535.1 uncultured Opitutaceae bacterium
GGGCGCAGCCGGCGGGCGTCGCATCCTCAAACAGGCTGACCAGCGGCAGCTCGATTTCCAACTGCTCGCGCACGCGCGAAATGAACTGCGTGGCCAGGAGCGAATGGCCGCCCAGCATGAAAAAGTTGTCGTCGCGCCCGACCGACGGCATGTCCAGCAATTCGCTCCACAGCGCGGCCATAAAGGTCTCCACCGGCCCCTGCGGCGCCACGCCCCCGCTCGGGGCGGCGGCCGCGGCGTTGGGCAGCGCCCGGCGATCCAGTTTTCCATTCACGGTCAGGGGCAGCCGCTCGAGCGGGACGATCGCCGCCGGCACCATGTAATCGGGCAGCCGGTCGGCCAGGCGCCGGCGCAAATCCCCCGGATCGGCCACCGCCCCGGCGGCCGGCACGACATAGGCGACCAGGCGCGGCTGGCCCGGCTGGTCTTCGCGCACGATCGCCACCGCCTGGGCGACGCCGGCCTGCCGCGCGAGCACGGCCTCGATCTCTCCCAACTCCACGCGAAACCCGCGGATCTTCACCTGGTGGTCGCCCCGGCCCAGGTACTCGAGGCCTCCGTCCGGCCGCCAGCGCGCCAGGTCCCCCGAACGGTACATCCGGCTGCCCGGCGGCCCATCCGGGTCGGGCACGAAACGCTCCGCGGTCAATTCGGGCCGGTTCAGATAGCCGCGGGCCAGGCCCTCGCCGGCGACGTGGAGTTCGCCCGCCACGTCGACGCCCACCGGCCGCAGTCCCGAGTCGAGCACCCTCACCTGCAGATCGGGCAGACCGCGGCCGATCAGACTGCCCCCGGCCATCCGCGCGCCCGCGCGACTCAGCCGCCGGAAGGTCACATGCACGGTGGTTTCGGTGATGCCGTACATGTTGACGAGCACGGGCGCGTCGTCGGCGTGCCGCGCGTACCAATCCTCCAGCCGGTCCAAGCGCAGCGCCTCGCCGCCGAAGATGATCCAGCGCAGGGCGAGGGGCGGCCCGCCGGCCGGCAGTTCGCGGTCGGCCTGCATGAGCTGATAAAAGGCCGACGGCGTTTGATTGAGCACGGTCACGCCCTCGCGGGCGAGCAGCCGCCGAAAATCGCCCGGGGATCGGCTGGTCAGAAACGGAACAATCACCAACCGCCCGCCGTAGAGCAGCGGGCCCCACAGCTCCCACACCGAGAAATCGAACGTGTAGGCGTGGAACAGGGTCCAGACGTCGTCCGCGCCAAACCCAAACTCGGGATCGGCCGCCGCAAACAGCCGCACCACGTTGCGGTGGTGCACGATCACGCCCTTGGGGGTGCCGGTGGAGCCGGAGGTATAAATGATGTAGGCCGGATGCAGCGGATGCAGCGTCCGACGCCGATCCGAGTCGCGCGGGTTCGTCGCAGGCCGGCCGTCCAGATCGAGCCGGGTCGCGGCCGCGTCGAGCACGATCGTCGCCGCGCCGCCGGATAGACGCGTCGCGCCTTCGGCCGTCGTCAGGACGGCCGCCGCCCCCGCGTCGGACCGCAGAAAGGCGAGCCGATCCGGCGGGTACTCGGGATCGAGCGGCACGTAGGCGGCCCCGGCCTTGAGCACCGCGAGGATCGCCACCACGAGGTCGGGCGACCGGGGCAGGCACAGCGCTACCCGATCCTCGGGTCCGATGCCCCGGGCGATCAGCAAGTGGGCGAGCCGGTTGGCGCGTGCGTTCAAGGCGCCGTAATTCAGGGTCGCCGCCTCGGCGCTCACTGCGATCGCCTCGGGCCGGCGGGCCGCCTGCGCCTCGAAAAGGTCGGGCAAGGTGGCCCCACCCGGCGGCGGAGCGAGGCCCGAGGAAGGACGCGACCACGCGGCGACCGTGGCGATCTCGGCGGCCGGCAGCCAGGCCAGATCCGTCAGGCGCGCGGCGGCGCCGGCCGATCCGGCCGCGCGGACGATTTCGAGAAACCGGGCGAGAAAACGCTCCGCGCTCGCCGCGCCGAACAGATCCTCGCTGAATTCCAGGTTCAACCCGATCCGCCCGTCGTCGGCCTCCGCGGCCGTGAGCGTCAATTCGAACTTGGCCCCGGCCGCCGCGACCGGCATCGGCTCGATCCGCACGGGGCCAAAATCCCGGCCCGCCCGCGGCGCGTTCTGCAGGCTGAACATCGTCTGAAAAAGCGGCGTTCGCCCGAGATCGCGTTCGGGCTGCGCCGCCTCGACCACCTGCTCGAACGGGGCCTCCTGCCGGTCGTAGGCGCGCAGCGTCCGCTCGCGCACCCGCCGCACGAGGTCCCGGAAGGAAATCGATTCGCCCACGTCCGCGCGGATGACGAGCGTATTGACAAACAGCCCGATCATTTCCTCGAGTTCGCGCCGCGTCCGGCCGGCCACCGGCACGCCCACGCCGAAGTCGGTTTGCCCACTGTGCCGCCAGAGCCAGACTTCCCACGCGGCGAGCAGCACCATGAAAAGCGTGGCGCCCTCCGCCCGGGCCAGCCCGCGCAGCCGCTCGGCGTCGGCCGGGCCGATCCATCCGCCGACCGCGGCGCCGCGCGGCGAGAGGAGCGCCGGGCGCGCCCCGTCGGTCGGGAGATTGAGGGCGGGCATCCCGGCCAATTCGTCCTTCCACCAGCGCACCTGCCGGGCCAACTCCCCGCTCGCGGCGCGTTCCCGCTGCCAGTGGGCGAAGTCGCCGTATCCCACGGCCAGCGGCTCGACCGGCCGGCCCGCGTACAGGGCCCCCAGATCGCGGACGAGCACCGCCTCCGACCAGCCGTCGAAGACCGCGTGATGGAAGCTGAACGCCAGCCGGTGCTCTTCCGGCCCGAGGGCGTCGAGGCGGACCCGCCAGAGCGGACCGCGGGCCAGATCGAAGGGTTCGGCGCCGGCCTCGCGCGGGTCCACCGGCCAGTACGGCCGGCCGGAGCCGGCAGCCGGCGGGCTCGCCGGCACCTGGCGGAGCAGGCCGTCCCGCTCCTGCAGGCCGGTGCGCAGCGGCTCGTGGCGCAAGGCCAGTTCGGCCAGCGCGGCCTCCAATCGCCCGCGATCGAGCGGGCCGTGCACGCGCACGGCGAAATCGATGCGGAGGGCCGCGGAGCCGGGCGTGATGCGCTCCAGAATCCACAAGCGCTGCTGGGCCAGGGAAGCGGGCGGCGGAGCCTCGCCGTCCCGTCGCTG
Source organism: uncultured Opitutaceae bacterium (assembly GCA_964634535.1). Taxonomy (GTDB): domain Bacteria; phylum Verrucomicrobiota; class Verrucomicrobiia; order Opitutales; family Opitutaceae; genus Palsa-1447. Next base: position 3,125 of record CAZWMF010000221.1, read on the forward strand.
GATCGGCGGCGCGGGCTCGGCGCCCCGCGCCGCCGCGATCCGCTCGGCCAAGGTCCGGGGCGTCGGCGCCTCGAACACGGCGCCCAGCGGCAATTCCGGCGCGGTCCGCTCGCGCAGTCGCGCCACCAGGCGCGTGGCCGTCAGCGAGTGTCCGCCCAACTCGAAAAAGTTTTCGTCGGGGCCGACGCGCCCGGCCCCGAGCACCTCGGCAAAGGCACCGGCCACCAGGGCGACGAGCGGCGGGCCCTCGGGGCGGTCGGACGGCTCCGGCAGCGGCCGCTCGGGGGCGGGCAACGCTGCCCCATCCACCTTGCCCGCCGCAGTCAACGGCAGGGCCCGAACCACACACCAGGCGGCCGGCAGAAAATGGGCCGGCAGTCGGTCCGCGAGCCAGGCCCGCAGCGCCCGGGCGGTGGGCCGCTCTTCGGGCTGCGGCACGATCCAAGCCGCCACATCGGCCTCGCCATCCGGGCCCGTGCGCACGCCGACCGCCGCTTCGCGCACGCCCGGATGCGCGGTCAGCGCGGCCTCGATCTCTCCCAATTCGATGCGATATCCGCGCACCTTCACCTGGCGGTCCAGGCGGCCCAGGTACTCCAAGTGTCCATCGTCTCGCCACCGCGCCAAGTCGCCCGTCCGATATAACCGCCCGCCGGGCGCCGAGCTGAATGGATTCGGCACAAACCGTTCGGCGGTCAGGTCCGGCCGGCCCAAGTAGCCCCGGCTGAGCGCGTCACCCGCCAGGCCCAATTCCCCGGGCACGCCGGGCAAGGCGAGCAGTCCGTGGCGGTCGACGACCACGGCGCCAATATGCGGCAATGGCGCTCCGATCGGCGGGCCGTCCGCCACCGGAGGCGCGCACACCTCCCAGGTCGCAACCACCGTGGCCTCGGTCGGCCCATAGGCGTTGACAAACGTCCGACCGGGCGCCCATCGGGCAACCAGATCCGGCCAGCACGCCTCGCCGCCGACGATCAGGATCCGCAGGCGCGGGAAGTCGCCGGCGGCCAAGTGCGCCAGGGCGCTGGGCGGCAGCAGGACACAACTGATGCCCTGTTCGCGCAGCGTCGCGGCCAGCGGCTCGCCCGGGAGCAATTCCGACGCCGGAGCGAGGACGAGCGCCGCCCCAGAGGCCAGGGCCAGGCTGATCTCCCAAACCGAGGCGTCAAAACTGGTGGAAGCGAATTGCAGCACGCGGTCGCCCGGCCCGAGCGCGCAGGTCTTCGCCTGAAATGCCGCCAGCCGCTCCCACCCGCCGTGCTCGAGCAGCGTGCCCTTGGGCCGACCAGTCGAGCCCGAGGTATAGATGACGTAGGCGAGGTGCCGGGCGTCGACGGGCGGACCGTCGGCAGCGGCCGGAACCGGCGCGGCCGCCAGGTCCTCCCAGGCGATCACGGGCCGCGCGCCCGCGGCCCAGTCGGCCGCCGCCTCGGCCCGCGCGAGAACGAAGCGGACGCCGGCGTCCTCGGCCATCCAGCGCAGCCGCTCCGGCGGATAGGCCGGATCGAGCGGCACGTAGGCGGCGCCCGCCCGGAGTACGGCGAGAATCGCCACGATCGCCTCGACCGAGCGCGGCAGGCAAACGCCGATGCGCTACTCGGGGCCGGCGCCCCGGGCCCGCAGGCGCTCGGCGAAAACGTCCACCCGCCGGGCCAATTCGCCGTACGGTATCACCTGGGTGCCGCTCACCAAGGCCGGGGCTGCGGGATGGCCCGCCGCCTGGCGGGCAAACCGGGCGAGCCAATGGCCCGCCGCCTCCGCCGGAGTGTCCGCCGCCCAATGACCCCAGGTCCGCAGGTGGTCTCGCTCGCCGGGGGTCAATAAGTCGATTTCGCCCAGGCGCCGGCCGGCGCCGGCCGCCAGGGCGAGCACGGCCGCGCGCAGGCGCCGCCCCGCCGCCGCCGCCGCCGGGCGACCCAGACGCGCGCCGTCGTACAGCACGCGCGCCGCCAGCCGGCCGCCGACCAGCGCCGCGGCAATCGTCAGTGGATAGTTCGTTCGCTCGGTCACCCGGACCTGGGCCAGGCGCAGGGGGCCGTCGGCCGCCGCCGCCATCGGGTAGTTCTCAAACGCGAACAAGGTCGCGAACAGGTCCGCGCCCGGCGGCAGGGCGCTCGCGGCGCGAATGCGCACGAGCGGCGTGTGCTCGAAGGCGCGGGCAGCCGCCTGCGCCCGCTGGAAGGCGCGCAGCCACTCGGCCGCCGGCGCGGCCGGCTCCAGGATCGCCCGGGCCGGCAGGGTTTGGATGAACAGGCCGATCATGTCCTCGGCCCCCGCCAAATCGGCCGGCCGGCCGGCCACGGTGGTCCCAAAGACGACGTCCTCGCGGCCGGTCAGCCGGCCGAGGGCGAGCGCCCAGGCGCCCTGACACAGGGTCGACACCGTAATCCGCTCCTGCCGGCACCAGTCCGCCAACCGGGCGGTCTCCTCCTCCGAGAATTCCACCGCGCATTCGCCCGCCCGGTCGGCGCCACCCGAACCGGCGCCGGAGGCCGGCAGCGGCGTGGGCTCGTCGAAACCGCGCAGGGCCTGCGCCCAGAAGACGCGGGCCGCCGCCTCGTCGCGGCCGCGCAGCCACACGATGAAATCGCGGTACGGCCGGACCGGACCAAAACGCGGCTCGCGGCCGCCGGTCAGGGCCGCATAGGCCTCGGTGAGGTCGCCCAGCAGCCGGGGCAGGCACCAGCCGTCGATCAGCAGGTGGCTGTGGGTCCAGATCACCCGGTGCCGTTCCGCGCCGAGGCGGATGACGGCCACCCGCATGAGGGGCGCCTGGGCGAGATCAAAATCGCGCACGCGTTCCGCCGCCGCGAATTCCTCCAGGCGGGCCTCCGCACCGGGCCCGTCCCCGGTCCAGTCGTGGAATTCGACGGGGACCGGCGCGCGGCGCAGCACGACCTGCAGGGGCTTGGCGAGCCCCTCCCATTGAAAGGACGTGCGCAGGGCCGGATGGCGGTCCGCCACCCGCTGCCACGCCAGCGCAAACGCCGCCGCGTCCACCGCCCCCGCCAGATCGGCGCTCAATTGCTCGCAATACAGGCCCGAGCCGGGCGCGCGCAGCACATGATAGAGCATGCCCTCCTGCAAGGGCGACAGCTCATAAATGTCCTCCGGGTCGCGACGGGCGTCAGCGGGCATGTGGGCGCACATTGAACGGCTTCCCGGCGGCGTGTCCAGAGAGTTGGCTTTCCGATTGAGTCATTTCGAATTGGCTGCTCATGTGGCGGCGATTCCCCGGCGTCCCTCATGAACCTGCGCAAAATCGTCGGCCGCGGCGCGGCCCTGTTGGTCGGAGCTGTGCTCCTGTATATCTTTTTCTTTCCCCTGCCCTTCGATATGGGCGCATGGAACCCGCCGGCGCCGCCGGCGCCGACCGGTGTCTTCGCCCCCAACACCGGGCTGGCCGGCGTCGAGCGGCTGGATCTCGGCGATTTCGCGCCCGAGGACGTCGCCCTCGACGCCCAGGGTCGGATCTATGGCGGGGCGGCCGACGGCAAGCTCGTCCGGCTGGACCCGGACGGCCGGCACCCCGAGGTATTCGCGGACACCCACGGCCGGCCGCTCGGGCTCATCTTCGACCACGCGGGCAATCTGCTGGTCTGCGACGCCGAAAAGGGCCTGCTCCGGGTGGCGCCGGACGGGACGGTCACCGTGCTGGCCACCGAGGCCGAAGGCGTGCCGTTTCGCTGCACGAACGATCTCGACGTCGCCGACGACGGCACGAT
>CAZWMF010000222.1:0-6825 GCA_964634535.1 uncultured Opitutaceae bacterium
CACGCCCGAGTGAGGGTGTTCGGATCGGGCCCACGGCACTCTTCGCCGGTCCGGCTGCGCGACGGGCTGATCGAGTCCGACGGTCCGATCTAGGGGGTCGAATCCCGATGGCGCGCATCCTTTTCGAGCTGAATGAGGCGGTCCGGATCGCCTTCGAGCAGATCCGCGCCCACAAGATGCGCTCGCTGCTCACGGCCCTGGGCGTGATCATCGGCATCGTGGCGGTGACCCTGATGGGCACGGCGATCAGCGGCATCAAGACGAGCTTCGAGAGCAGTCTGGCCATGCTGGGCAACGACATCATCTACGTCGACAAATGGCCTTGGATCGTCACCGACAACTGGTGGGACTATGTCAACCGGCCGCTCATCCATCCGGACCACGACGCCCGCGAGCTCAACCGCGTGATCCAAGCGACCCCCGATTCGGAGTTGGAATTCGCCGTTCCGGTGTCGCTGCGCGGCATCACGGTGCAGAATGGACGCAATTCGGCGAGTTCGGTCCGGGCGGTGGGCAGCACCGCCGACTATGGCCGGCTGCTCAACGTCGACTTCGACGCCGGCCGGTTTTTCACCGAAACCGAATCGGACTCGGGCAGCGCCGTGGCCATTTTGGGCAATGATTTAGCCAAGTTGCTCTTCCCGGGCAAACCCGCGCTCGGCGGCACGATCCTGGTGCGCGGCCATCCCTTTCTGGTCATCGGGGTGCTCGCCCACCAGGGGGCGTTCCTCGGGCTCTTCAGTTTCGACAACCAGATTCTTCTCCCGCTCACCGCCTTTCACAAGTACGTGAGCAACCAGGATTGGAACGGGGAGCTCCAGGTTAAGATCAAGGACCAGAATCGCCGGCCCGAGGCCGCGGAGGAGCTGATCGGGGCGATGCGGCGGGTGCGGGCCCAACTGCCGGGGGAGCGAGATAATTTTTCGGTCAACCAGCAGGATGTATTCAAGGAACAGCTCGACCCGGCGCGTCGGGCCATCGGCATCGCCGGTCTGATCGTGACCGGACTGGCGCTGTTCGTCGGCGCGATCGGCATCATGAATATCACGTTTGTGAGCGTGATGGAACGCACCCGCGAGATCGGCACGCGCAAGGCGCTGGGCGCGCGCCGGCGCACCATCCTCACGCAATTCCTGGTCGAGTCGGCGTCGGTGGCGCTGGTCGGCGGCTTCGTGGGCGTGGGCGCCACCTGGCTGTTGGTGATCGTACTGCGGCACGCGATGCCCAGCTTGCCCCTGCAGGTTTCTCCCCTTTTGATTCTGATCGGATTGGGATTGTCCACCGCCACGGGAATTCTCGCCGGATTCGTGCCCGCCGTGGGAGCGTCGCGCCTGGACCCGGTCGACGCGCTGCGCTATGAGTGACTTGCCCGACCACCCGGCCCTTCCGCCCGCCCACGACGCCACTAGGCTCATGGGTCGCTCCACCCAGCTGATGGGCGATACGGTCCGAATGGCGCTCGGCTCGCTGACCGTGCACAAGCTGCGCTCGATCCTCACCATGGTCGGCATCACGATCGGGGTGTTTTCGGTGATCGGCGCCATGACGGCGGTGTCGGCGTTGCGCGAGTCGATCGAGACTGGTCTCAGCTTCCTCGGCGCCAACACGTTCAGATTTTCGAAGTGGCCCACCGTGCCCACCGGCGGGGAGGATTGGGCGAAGATCTCGCGACGCCGGTCGTTCACCCTGGCGGATGGGTTGCGCTATCAGCAGCTGATGAGCGGCTGGGCCGACGTGGTGTCGCTGTCGGCCTCAAAGAGCCCCGCCCAGGCGGTGTACGCCGGCCGAAAGACGTCGCTCGGGCTCAATTTTGTCGGCGGCAACGAGAGTTTCCTCGCGACCGACCAGTATTCGATCGCGCTCGGCCGCAATTTCACCGGCGCCGACGTGGAGCTTCGCCGCCCGGTGGCGATCATCGGGCAGGATGTGGTCGACAAGCTGTTCCCGAGCGAGCTGCCGCTGGACAAGCGGATCAAAGTGGATGGCCACGAGTACACTGTCATCGGGACATTCACGCCCAAGGGGACCGCCTTTGGGGAGAGCCAGGACCAGATCGTCATGGTGCCGATCAGCCGATTCTTGGAGGATAACGGAGAACGGGGCTATTCGGTCGATTTGAACACGCAGGCGCCGTCGTCGGACTTGTACAACGAGACGATGGATCGCGGGATCACCGCGCTCCGGATCGTGCGCGGACTCCGCCCCGACCAGGAAAATGACTTCGAAATCTATTCCAACGATTCGCTCCTGGCCGCGTTTGCCAAGGTGGCGGACGCCGTGCGGGCCGGCGCGCTGGTGATCAGCGCGATCGCCCTGGTCGCGGCCGGGGTCGGCATCATGAACATCATGCTGGTCAGCGTGACCGAACGGACGAAGGAGATCGGGGTGCGCAAGTCGATCGGCGCGCGTCGGGCGGACATTCTAATTCAATTTCTTCTGGAATCGGTGACGATCTGTCTGGCCGGTGGATTCGCCGGCATTTTGTTGGGCGTGATTGCGGGCGATGCCGTGGCGGTCTGGCTGCATGCCTCGGTGGTCTTTCCCTGGGGCTGGGCCGTGGCCGGCGTTTTGGTATGCACGGTGATCGGCGTCGGGTTCGGCTTTTACCCGGCCGTCCGCGCGGCTTGCCTGGACCCCATCGAAGCGTTGCGCTACGAATAAATCGGCGGTCGCCCTGTCCGAAATCGGTTTCGCCGCCGTATTTCTTCCTCCATGCGTTATTTTTTTCGGTGCTTGTGGGTCTCCCTGGGTGTTTTGGCGCTGGCGGCCCGGTCCGCCGAGCCCCAGGTCGTCCTGACGGTCGACGTCGCCCATCCCGGTCACGCGGTTAGTCCGACCCTGCACGGGGTCTTTTTTGAGGACATCAATTATGGCGCCGACGGCGGCCTGTATGCCGAGTTGGTGCAGAACCGTTCGTTCGAGCATGCCGAGGCCCTCTATGCCTGGGGGTTGGTCAATCGCGGCGGCGACGGCACGGTCGCGATCGCGACCGCGAATCCGCTGAACGCCAACAATCCCCACTACGCCCGCTTGACGGTGCGCGCGGCCGGGGACGGCTTCGGCCTGGCGAATTATGGCTATGGGGGCATCGTGGTGCGGGCTGGCGCCCGCTACCGGTTTTCCGTGCGGGCGAGGGCCGGCGCGGGCTATGCCGGCGGGCTGCGCGCCGCGATCGAGGGCGACACCGGGCAAGTGGCCGGCGGATGCCGGTTCGGGCCGATCGGCCCGGACTGGACGGAATTCGACGGGTTGATCGCCAGCGCCGCCAACGCCGATCATGCCCGGTTGGTCGTCCTGGCCGACGGGCCCGGCACGGTCGACCTCGACGTGGTGTCGCTGTTTCCCGAGGCGACCTGGAAGGGCCGGCGCAACGGCTTGCGGGCCGACCTCGTGCAGAAGCTGGCCGATCTGCATCCGGCGTTCATGCGCTTTCCCGGCGGTTGCATCGTCGAGGGCACGGACCTGCCGAACGCCTACCGCTGGAAGAGCACGATCGGCGACATCGCGCAGCGGCCCGAAAATTGGAACCGGTGGATGCACGCCATGCGCCGCAACGACGCCCCGGAGTATTACCAGAGCTACGGACTGGGCTTTTTCGAGTATTTTCAGCTCTGCGAGGACATCGGCGCCCAGCCGCTGCCCATCCTCAACTGCGGGATGGCCTGCCAGTATCAAACCGCCCAGTTGGTGCCGCTGGACCAACTGGGGCCGTTCGTGCAGGATGCGCTCGACCTGATCGAGTACGCCAACGGGCCGGCCACGAGCGTCTGGGGGGCGCGCCGCGCCGCGGCCGGCCATCCCGAGCCCTTCCACTTGCGCTACCTGGGCATCGGCAACGAGCAATGGGGCGCACACTACTTCGAGCGCTACCGGATTTTCCGCGACGCCATCAAGGCCAAATATCCCGAGATTGAACTGGTGGTGCCGTCCGGCCCGGGGGTGGGCGATTCGCTCTGGAATCTGGCCTGGACCCGGTTTCGCACCGGCACGCCGGCCGATCTGGTCGACGAACACTATTACCGTCCGCCCGAGTGGTTTTTCGCGAACGCCGACCGCTACGACAGTTACGACCGCCGCGGGCCGCGGATTTTCGGCGGAGAATTCGCGGCGCACGAGGGCGACCGCGGCAGCACGCTGCGCGCGGCGCTGGCCGAGGCCGCGTTCATGACCGGACTGGTGCGCAATTCCGACGTGGTGGCGATGGCCTCTTACGCGCCGCTCTTTTCCAAGGCCGGCTCCTCGCAATGGGCGCCGGACCTCATTTGGTTCGACAACACGCGCGTCTACGCCACGCCGTCCTACTATGTGCAGCGGATGTTCGGCCGGAACCGGCCCGAGGCGGTGCTGCCGGTCCGGGTGGACCCGGTCGGCGCTCCGCCGCCGGGCTTTGCCGGCCGGGTCGGCGTCGGCACGATCGACGGCACCGCGGAATTCAAGGACGTTGTGCTTCGCCGGCCGGGTCGGCCGCTCTATCGCGGCGACTTCTCCACGGGATTGGGGGATTGGCGGCTGGAGGGCGGCGCCTGGGCTGCGACCGACGGCGTTCTCCGGCAGACGGCTCCCGCGGGCGAGGCGCGGGCCTTGGTGGGTGAATCCACGGACCAGGATCTGACGCTCACCCTGAAGGCGCGCCGCCTGGGCGGCCGGGAGGGCTTCGTCATTTACTTTCAAGCGGCGGACTCTGGGTTGCCCGGCCGGATGCGTCTCGGAGCCGAGGGCGACACCCAGAACATGCTCGAGATCGGCGGCGGCATCTGGTCCACCTGGGTTCCGCCGACGACCGAAATCATCGCGACGGGCCGCTGGTACGATGTGCGGCTCGAACTCCAGGGAGGCTCGATCCGGTGTTTTCTCGACGGTTCGCTGGTCGGCGAGACCCGGCGGCCGGCCCCGCAGCCGATCTATGCGGCGGCGGGAATCGATCGCGCGACCGGCGAGGTCGTGCTGTTCGCGGTGAATCCGGCGCTGAGCGCCGTATCCGCCACCATCGACCTGGGCGGGCGAACGGGCGCGGCCGCCGGCGGCCGCGCCATCGTGCTGACCTCGGACCGTCCGGACGACAAGAACTCGTTCGAAGAACCGGACCGGGTCGCGCCCCGGGAAACGGTGCTGCCGGCCGAGCCGGCGCGTTTCGCCTATCAGTTTCCGGCCAACTCAGTCACGGTCCTGCGCCTGCGGCCGGAGTGACGGCCGGCCGGCGCAGCAGCACGGGCCGGGACTCCGCCGCGTCCACGCGCAGCAGGAATCGGCGGATGGCCTCGTAGTGCGGCCGGTCATAGAAGCCCGGTCGCAGGGTGAATTCGGATTCGTAGACCAGCGCGCCGGCTTCCATTGCGTAGTGCAGGCGGCAGGTCACGGTGGCGCCGCGCTGGACCCAATCGTCGGGCAATTCCTCCGCGCGATCGCCGGGCGGCAGCTGGATCCGGACGCGGTCCCGGATATCGGCCGTCGGGAGCCAGGCCACGCCTTCCGCTGCGGTTTTCCAAGGGCTCAGCGCGGGGAGACCGGGCAGCAGCTGCGGCTTTAAGGCAACGAGCTGATCGGTGATCCGGCGGCCGAATTCTTCCGCGCGGAACTGCAGGTGCTGGCGGTAGGTTGTCTCGGTGGGTATCCACGTGTCAGTCCAGGCCTCGCACCGCACCGAGGGCGAAGCCGGCTGCACCAGACGGGCGAAGAACCGGTCCAATTCGCCGGGTGGCACGGCCTGACGGCGGACGAACCCTTGCGCCGCGTCCAGGCCGGTCTGCTCGATCGAGGCGGTGGCGTGCAGGGTGCCCTGGGCGTCGAGCGTCGCATCGAATCCACGCACCGTGTGGTGAAAGGGGCCCTCGGCCTTGGGCAGGCGCACCAGTCCGCCTTGCGCGGGGTCCACGAGCAGACCCCAGCCGCCCTGATCCGCGCCGCTGAGCACACCCAGCGGGGTGTCGGGATCGGTGGGATCGAATACGACGAGCCGGCCCAGGGCGCCGCCGTCGACGCGGGGCCAGTCCGGCGGCGCGCCGGCGTCGTCGCGGATGAGCGCGATGGCGTGGTTGAACTGCAGAGCCGGCCAAGTCGGGTCGATCGCCGTCGGTGCGCCCCAATTCAATAACAGAATGCGCCCGTCCTCCCCGGCGGCGCGCAACAGGGCCACCAGCAGGACGGCCTTGTCTTTGCAGTCGCCATAGCGATGGCCGAGGGTTTCGGTGGCCGGATGAGGGCGGTAGCCGGCCAGGTTGTCCTGATCGAGCGTAATCTGGAAGTAGATCACCTCCTTCTGCACGAACTGCGTCAGCGCCCGGATGCGCGCCCAGCGCGTCGGCTGGCCGCCGACCACTTGGCTCGCCATCGCCCGGATTTCCGCCGATTCCTCGATGCGGGGATTCATGACGCTGCTCGCGAGGCGCGCCAGGCCGGCCCAGGAGGCGGATTCGCCGGGCGGTTCGGCGCGCACGCCGATCCATTGGGGGTTCCGCAAAAAGCCGGTGGGCCGACCGGCCGACTCGGAGCGTATCGGACCTTGTTCCCAGTGGAGGCCGCCGCTCGCTCCGAAGGGAGCGGGGGCCGGCAGGCCGGGACCCGAGTTGTGCCAGACCAGGGTGGCGCCAGGCGGCGGCAGGACCTCGAGCGCCGTCCGGGCGCAAAACATGTCCGGCGCGAAACTCGCACCGGTTTCCACCACCGTGGGCACTTCAATCTCGGCCTCGCAGGCCAGGACATCCCCGGCCTCCATCCGGGTCGACCCGTCGAAGACGAGGATGCGTTGCGCGTTCCAATATAGGTCGCTGGCCGGGGTAACGTCGATGAAGTCCGCCCGGCGATAGGCCTTGGCTCGAATTCCGTCGG
>CAZWMF010000223.1:0-6820 GCA_964634535.1 uncultured Opitutaceae bacterium
CCATATGCGGCGAGGCCATGCTGGTGCCGCTCAGCATCAGGTAGCCGGACGGATCGGAAAACTCCCCGCCGCTATAAGGCACGGTGCTGAGGATATTGACACCGGGGGCAATCACCTCCGGCTTGATTTGATAGGTCAATGGCGCCGGCCCGCGGGAACTGAAAAAGGCGATTTGCGCGTTTTGATCGTCGGCGCCCACCGCCACCGCCGTGCGGGCGTCGGCTGGCGAACCCACCGAATCGTAGATTCCGGAATTGCCCGCCGCCGCCACCACGAGGACGCCGGCGGCGGTGGCCTGGTCGACGGCTTGACAAAGGGGATCGTTCGGATCGCCCGGTCCGCCCAAGCTCATATTGATGATGTTGGCGCCGTTGGTCACCGCCCACTCTATGCCCGCTATGATCGTCGAATCGAAGCCATTGCCAAAGGCGTCCAACACCTTGACGGCATAGAGGCTGGCACCCGGCGCCACCCCGTGGATCACCCCGTTGGCCGCGGCGATTCCGGCCACGTGCGTGCCGTGGCCATTGTCGTCCATCGGGTCGGTCTTCGAATTCACAAAATCGTAGCCACCCAACACCTTGAATCCGGAGCCGATGCCCCCGCCCAGGTCGGGATGCAGGTAATCAACGCCCGTGTCCAGGATCGCGATCTTGATACCCGTGCCGGTGACGCCCAGGTTCTGCCAAACGAGCGGTGCGCCAATTTGGGCGATGCCGTAACCGTCAAGCTTCTGACGGGGCCGGTCCGGATAGACCCGGTCGACCTCCGGCATCTGCCGGATGGCCGCGAGAATCTCCGGATGAACGTTTGCCGCCAGGCCGCTGAAGCACGTGCTGAATTCGTGCGAAATCAGCTGCGCCTGGTTTAACCACGCCAGACCGCGGCTCGAGCGATGCTGGTTCTCCAAGGCGAGCAGCCGATCGCGAAAACCCTGGCGATTCTGCAGAATCTGCTGGCGGGCGGCCTGGGCCGCGCTCGACTGAACGCCTTGACCCAACTGCTGCACGAGCGACCCGTCCTTGAACTTGATGATGACCCGTTGGCCGCCCGGCGCGTTGACCGACTGTTCGGCGACGATCTTTCCATTGAGGCGGGACACGACCAGCGCCTCCCCCGCCGCGAGCGCATGGGTCTCATTCGTCATCGATCCGTCGGCCGCGCGCTGGCTCAAGACAAACTCATGCGATCCCGCGGCGGCGCCGGCTGCCGGCTGGGCGCTCGCCGGGGCTGCGCCGAAAGCGCCGGCCCAGGCGGCCCAGAAGACGGCCCCACCCAAAACCATGCGTCGCCGGCGGTTGAATCGCCCAATGGCCGCGGCCAGTTCACCCGGCGGTCGCCGGCGAATTTTACAACTGACCGTTTTTGACATTCCTGTGACAAGCGCCGATGGCGCGCGGACGATCGGGGTTGGGACTGTTTTCATGTTGGACGGGGGTTGACAATCGCTGACAGGAAGAGTCTGGCCCCATCCGGTAGAGGCCCCATGCGCCCAGCGGTGGACGCCACGCCCGCCTGGCCTCCGCTTCGGCAATCCACTTCCGCCCGGGACCGCACGCGAAAATCCGGCTACCTTCGATCGCAATTGGAGCGGCACAACTCATTGTCCGGGGGTCAGGGAATCCTAGTAGGGCCAGTACCCAAAACACCGAGAAATCGACATACCCTTCATTTTCTTGCAGATTTTCCGGAGAATGTTTTGGCGGGCGCTGCCCCCCAGGGACCGTAACCGCATCGACAAGCCCGGGCCGGCCGGCATGCTGGACGCATGCTACCCCGCTCACTGCTCCGGTTTGTGCGCCCCATCCTGATCGCGGCCGCCACCGCCCGGCTGGCCGCGGCGCCGGTGCCGCTGCACGTGAGCGGCAACCGTCTGGTCGACCCGAACGAACGGCCGGTCCAGCTGCGCGGGGTCAATTGCGCCGGTCTGGAATTCAGCAGCACGGGCGAGGGCCATATCCTGACGACCGTGCGGACGGCGCTCGAAGATTGGCACGCCAATCTTATCCGATTGCCGCTTTCGCAGGATCGTTGGTTCGGTCATGCCCCCGAGCAGACCGACGGTGGCGCGGCCTACCGGGGACTCGTCGAGCAGGTGGCGAACCTCGTGGCCGCCCACAACGGCTACATCATTCTGGACCTCCATTGGTCGGACGCGGGCGACTGGGGTCGGCACATCGGCCAGCACGAATTGCCCGACCAAAACAGCGCGATCTTTTGGAAAGCGTTTGCCCCGCGCTTCGCCGGCAATCCCGCCGTCTGGTTCGATCTCTACAACGAACCCAATCGCGTGACCTGGGATCAGTGGCTGCGGGGCGGCCCCTTGACCGAGAAAGACGAAAAGACCGGGGATATCCTGCGTTACACGAGCGTCGGGCTGCAGGACCTCGTGCGCGTCATCCGCCGCTCGGGCGCCCCGAACGTGCTCGTCGCCGGGGGCATCAACTGGACCTATGAAACCGCCGGCATCCTGAACGGCCACCATCTGGTCGATCCGACCGGCCAGGGCATCGTTTACGCGCAGCACCCCTACCCCCACGCTTTCGCCGGCATCGGTCGCGAAACCATTCCCCAATGGGTTGCCCGCGTGGCGACCCTGGCCGCGAAATATCCGGTCGTCGTCACCGAGTTTGGCTCGATCGAGCGGATGTGGCCCTTCCCGGACGGATCGGGCTATCACGACGAGCGCTGGAACCGGGAGATGATCGCCGCTCTGGAGGCGAAGGGCTGGAGCTGGACCGCCTGGGACTTTCATCCGACCGCCTGGCCCTGCCTCGTTTCGGGCTGGGATTACCAGCCGACGGCGGAATTCGGCGTTTGGGTTAAAGCGGCGCTGGCGAAGAACTGGACGGACCGCGGAATTTCAATCCGCTAACTGCTTCGGCCGTTGGAGGAAACGCGGTCCGGCCGGCTTCGGTCTTGCGAGCGGGAATCGACGCGCTAGTAAGTTACAAACGTGTTACGTTCAGCCCGTTATCCATGAAGCCGAAATCCAAGAAGCAATCCCCCGAACACCCCAAGCCGGTTTCCAGTCTTCCGAACGCCCGACGCGCTGTCCAAGCGGCCAAGGTCGAATACAAGACCGCTCGCAAAATGGTCAAGCAGGCGAAGAAAGCCGCCAAGCAGGCGCGCAAGCACTTGAAGGAGCTCAAGCAAACCCTCAAAGCCGCGACAGTGGGCACTCGCGCCCGGGCCCCGCGCCGGCCCGCCGCCAAGCCGCAGGCCGCCGCTCCCGAGCCCGTCGCGGTGACCGCAATCTCTCCGGCGAAGGTCGCCAAACCGGCTGTTCGCGTCCGGATCAAACCGGCCAAACCAGCACCGGCGGCCAGACTCGTGCCGACGGTCTCGCCCGCGCCCGCCCCGGCGGTTTCCAGCATCGAACCCAGCCCGTCGGCCCCGCCGGCTCCGCAAGCGGCCAGCGCCTAGTCGGCGCGGCGGCAACCGCCGGCGCATCTCGCGACTTGCCGAAACGGGCAATCTTGGGGAAGGTCGAGTCATGCCCGATTCCCCCTCGCCCACTCTGGCTGTCCGTGCCCATGCGGTGATCCATGAGCACCTTCTCCTCTCCGCGGCCACCGCGCTGATCCCGGAGCCGATCCTCTGCACGACGGCGCTCACCGGCGTCCACCTGCGCCTGGTGGCCGAACTGTCGGAGCTCTATTCCGTCCCGTTCTCGCCCAAAGCCGGACGGGCTCTCTTGATCGCCGCCGGCGCGGGCATCTTCACCCGCTATGCGCTCGCCCGCCCGTTCGTCCGCCGCGCGGTCGCCGCTTTTGCGCCGATTCTCCTGCCCATCTGGTTTATCGGCGGTTCGGTGATCGCGGCCGGATTCACCCATTTTCTCGGCCAAGCCATCGTGCGCCACTACGAAGCCGGGGGCACCTTTGCCGACTTCGATTGGGGTGAATTCCGCCGGGACACGTTCGACCGGCTCGGACTGCCGGGGCCGTCGCGGCCGGCCGCCGCGGCCGTGCCGGCGTAATGCCTGACGGGCCGCCGCGCCCGCCGGTCACAGCCCCAAATACCGGCGCACCGGGTCCAGATCGACATGGCCGGCCAGATGGTCGGCCATGGCGCCATAGATCGCCTGCCGCTGCTCGGCCCAAGGCACCGGATGGGCGCGGTGCCCGGTGAGTTGCGCCGCCGCCGCCACGCGCCGCCGGACCTCGGGCGCCTCGAACCAACCGTGCAAATAGGTTCCCCACACATTGCCCTGACGGACGCCTTCGGCCGCGGCGCACCCGTCGGCGCGCACCGTGTGGAGGCTCGCCACCGGAGTGCGCGCCGTGGTTCGGCCCATGTGAATTTCATAGGCGGTCCACCGGCGGCCGTCGCATTCGGCGGTGACCTGGCGGACCACCTTGTGCGGCGAGAAGACGGTTTCGGTCGGCAATAGCCCCAACCCCGGCTCGTCCCCCGCGTCGCCGGCGATCCCTCTGGGATCGGCCACCCGCTCGCCCAAAATCTGGTAGCCTCCGCAGATTCCGATCACGAGCACGCCCCGCCGGGCGGCCACCGCCACGGCCTCCGCCAGGCCGTTTGACCGGAGCCAGCGAAGATCGGCCAGCGTATTCTTGGTTCCGGGAATCACGATGGCGCGCGCCTGCGCCAGGCCCGCCGGCGAACCGACCCAACGCGTGCGCACGCCTTCGTCCGCCCACCACGGCTGGCAATCGGTGAGATTGGCCGCATGCGGCAGGCGCAGCCAGGCGATTGTCTCCCCGGCCCCCCGGTCCTCGTCGGCCGGCCCCAGGCCATCCTCCTCCTCGGGCTGCAAATCCCGGCGGTACGGCACGGTCCCGAGGACGCGACAATCCGGCGCATGCGCGGCCAAATGGGTTTGCGGATTGGCGAATAGCCGAAGATCGCCCCGAAACCGATTGACGATCGCGCCCAGCCCCCGGGCCCGATCCTCGACCGGCAGGAGGTTCCAGGTGCCCGCCAGCTGCGCGAAAATTCCGCCCCGGTCGATGTCGCCGACCAGCACCCACCGCCCGTCGAGGTGGCGGATCGGCCGCAAGTTGACGAGGTCGCGATCCATCAGATTGAGTTCCACCGGACTGCCCGCCCCTTCGAGCACCAGCACGTCGCAGCGTTCCCGCCAGCCGTCCAGCGTTTCGGCCACCGTGCGCCAAAGCCGATCGAAGTCGGCGTAGTACGCCAGAGCCTCCTGGTGGCCCTGGGCCTGGCCCAGCAGGACGAACTGGGCGCCCGATTCGCTGGTCGGCTTGAGCAGGATCGGATTCATCTCCGCCGTGGGCAACAAGCCGCACGCTTCGGCCTGCACCGCCTGCGAGCGGGCGATCTCGCCGCCGGCCAGCGTCGACCACGCGTTGTTCGACATGTTCTGCGCCTTGAATGGGGCCACGCGCACACCGGCCCGGCGCAGCCAGGCGCAGAACGCGGTGGCGATCCAGCTCTTGCCGGCGCCGGAGGCGGTCCCCAAAACTCCGAGCGCCCTCACGACCGCCCGGGCGCGTCGCCGTCGAGGATTGGACCAAGTCTCAAGGCATTATGCACAGCCCAAGCCATAGCGGTCCGGCTTGCCGCCGATCAAGACTCGTCTCAGGCTCCGGCCTCGTCTGGGCGGGCCGCCGCCCGCAAATCGCCATCGCGGCCGACCGCGCCGGTCCGGCGTTCCCACGCGGCAATCGAGATGGGCTCAACGCCATTCAGCTTGACCGGCAAGTTCGCGCCTGTCGGCTATGAGAGTCGCGAATATGACCGATTGCCCCCCGCTGCTCGGTTTTTCTGTGCGGATTGGGATCCTTCCCGATTCGGTTAGGCGAACACCCACCCCCTTGATGATTCAAATCGGGAAATGAAGGACGGATCGGGCCAACTCATCGAACGACACAACCACGGGAGTGATTTCTCAATGAAAGCCGTCCCAAGTTCCAAACCATTGCCCGCCGAACAACGGCGAGTTCTCCTCCACGCGTTAAAGGACCGTTTTGAGAAGAATATGGACCGCCACAAAGGGCTGGCGTGGGCTCAGGTCGAAGCAAAGCTCGCCGCGAATGCCGACAAGCTGTGGTCACTCAATGAAATGGAAAGAACCGGCGGCGAACCGGACGTGGTTGGCCACGACCAGCGAACCGGCGAATACGTCTTCTTTGACTGCTCCGCCGAGAGCCCGAAAGGCCGGACCAGCATATGTTACGACCGCGAAGGGCTGGATTCGCGCAAAGAATTCAAGCCCGCCAATAACGCGGTCGATATGGCCTCGGCCATGGGCATCGAGTTGCTGACAGAAGAGCAGTACCGGGAACTGCAGACCCTGGGGAAATTCGATGCGAAGTCCTCGAGTTGGGTGAAGTCGCCGGCCGACATGAGAAAACTCGGGGGCGCCCTTTTTGGCGATCGCCGCTTCGGCCGCGTCTTCCTGTACCACAACGGGGCGCAGTCCTACTACAGCGGCCGGGGTTTCCGGGGTTCGCTCCGGGTCTGAGCGTGGGCCCCCGAGATGCGCCGGTTCTGCTCACCGCCACTCGGTACGGCATTATTCGCGACGAAACGTTCGGCTTGGCCTGCGCGGAACCCTTCCAATTGGATTGTGCGAACATCCTTCTGGCGGGCTCAAAGCCGATCTTCGGACTCCCTGGCCCAAACTGAAATCGTTCGATTGAGCGCGCCCATTGTGACTCAACTGGTCCGACCGGCCCGACGATGATGACCGATTTGAAGTTTGTGGTGCGCAGCCTGGCGCGAAGCCGCGGTTTCACCGCCGTCGTGGTGCTGACGCTCGCTCTCGGGATCGGATCGGCGGTTGCCATCTTCAGCGCCGCCGACTGGGTGCTACCACCGCAAGCCCCAGCCG
>CAZWMF010000224.1:0-6794 GCA_964634535.1 uncultured Opitutaceae bacterium
GATGTGACGATACGCGAATCGATGTTCACCGACACGTAACCGCCACAATCCCTCGAGTTTGCCTTCAAGCGCTTTGATATCCCCAGCCCCATCGGACAGGCTCAGAATCGCTGCCTTTACCCGGCCCCTCGGCTCGGGCGCCAGCGTTCGCTGGTAGTCCCGAACCTGCGTCGCGACAAATACGGAAGGTTTAGCCGGCAAGCGAAGACGCAGGATGAAATTTTAACTTACGTTCCTGCAGACGCCTTAGCTGGCCCATGAAACGCGGGTCGGCCAGCAGTTCCATCGTTTCCAGGATGGCGCCGAGACGTTGGGCCGAGATCACATGCACGACCGGTCGGTCGTGCCGCGTGACCGTCACCAAGGCGCCTTCCTCGGCCTCCCGCACCACGGCGGCGGTCTCGCGTTGGAGCTCCTTGATGCTGTATGTATCCTTCACGTGGAAAACACATACAACTTGGAATGCCGCTGTCAACCGGCTAGGGATATCCGCCCGAGCGGCGGCTGGCGGCGCGGCAAAATCGCGGATCGGGCCCGAAGGGGAATTGCGAGGTCAGATTCTTAACCAGCATGGCCTGTGGCTTGAATTCGTTTACGTTGTAAACGACTATTTGCGACACTGAAGGCCGGCGTAGTTTCTCCGCACCGGCACATCGACGCCCGACAGCCGTGCCCCGAGCCGGGCGTTGGCCGAACCTCGGGGTCGCTCGCCAAGCGCCGCCACGACCGGGCCGGTCTGTCGGGCCTCTTCTTCGTCGAGGCCGTCGCCGTTGTGCCAAGCCACAACCGCCCGAGACCAGCCGTCCGGAAACGTGTAGCCGCCTCCGACGAGGGCTTTGACCGTCCGTCCCGATGGCGGGAGCGTCTCGACTGCCCAGCCGGTCGGACCGGGTGCGCGGACGGCGACTGCGTTCGCCGCGGCGGGGCCCCAGCCCGCAGGGGACACGGTCGCGATGGCGTCTGGGTTGGCAAGTCCTGATGGGGCGGCGGCATTCCGACCCGCGACGCCGAAC
This sequence comes from uncultured Opitutaceae bacterium, assembly GCA_964634535.1. GTDB lineage: Bacteria > Verrucomicrobiota > Verrucomicrobiia > Opitutales > Opitutaceae > Palsa-1447. The sequence goes on from CAZWMF010000224.1 coordinate 1,014, forward strand.
CGGTAAGCGACGAGTTACGGGACCAAATCGGCGATGACCTGGGCCACGTTCTGATTTTCCCCTCCCGCGACGATTTGCGCAATAGCCTCGAGCGGTTCGGGCGGGGTGAGCAGGATGGGCGTCAATTGCGCGACGATCGCGTCTTGCGCCGCGATGGTTGCGGTCTGCAGTCCGGGGGGCTGGCCGGCCAGCGTCGTCGCCAGCGTCCAGGCCACCGTCCGGGAGCCGCCCAGGCCGTCGTCGATCAGGGCCATTTCGTGTTTGCCGAGCACGAGATAGAGATCCGCGAGCACGGGAGACACCGCATCGATTTCAGAAAGCACGGTCTGGACCTGCTGGGCGAGGAGCGTGTTGATCTGGTCGAAGTCGCCCTGGAATTGCGCGAGGTTCGCCGGCGACCCGCAGACTTGTTCGGTGGCGATGCCGAGATCGAGTCCGATGTGCGCGGACACGCCGGTCAGTAGGTGCTGTACCACGGTGTCGCCCGCGGTCTCGGTTCCGACGAACGAGGCCAGCCAGCAGGCCGAAATGCCGGGAAACGCCTCCGGATGGAAGTATCCGTTGAGCGCGTTCAGATAGCGATTGGCGAACGTGGCGTCCAATTGCGCCATCAGCGCGTTGTTTTGGAACACCGTGCCCTGGACCAGCGCGGCCTCGACGGCCTCCGTAATGCGCAAATAGAGCGCTGCGAAATACCCAAGCCGGCTTCCGTTGGATTCGCACCACGTCACGAAGCCGCTGAGCGCAGCGATCACCGCGGTGACGGTTGCCGCGACGGGGAAAGGCGGGGGCGGATTGGCGGGGCGCATAATATTACCCTTCACCGGCCTCGATCGATTGCTCAAGCGATTTGATTCGGATCTTCGCTGGATCCGGAGCAAGACAGTACCACCCGCGGGGTGTGCTTTGGCGTGAGCGAGCCGGCGGATTCGGGCGAATTGGATCCGTGCCGAGCGGTGCTAAGCTGCCCTCCTTAGGTATGGGACGCTCGCCATGACGCCGAATCGGCGGCGAGCGTCGCGTGGGCAATTGTGGGATGGCCCATGGCCTCCGCTAAGCGTCTCAAATCGGGCGCCGGGGTAACAAGCGCCCGCGCGAGATGCCAGACCGCTGTCGTCCATGAAGCCGCGGATCGTTGGGAAAGCGGCGAGAGCGCCGCGTGGCGGCGAACGATGGACTCGAAGCTTTCGGGCGGGACCCCGGCGATTTCGAGCACCACGCCGGTTGGGGCGCCGATGCCGAAGGAACCCCGTTGATAGTCCAGGAGGAAGGAATGCAGCTGGGCGACGAGATAGTCGGACAAACCGGTCGAGCGGGCAAACTTCAGAAATAAGGTCATCGGGGCGTTTTGATAGCGCACCTTTCTCGCCAGGACCCGACCAAAGGCGGCGGCGATTTCCTCGGGGGTGAGCAGGTCGGGGCCGGTGGGCCGGAACGATTTTCCAATGAGGGCCTCGGGTTGCATCAGCGCGCCGGCCACGACCCGGCCGACGTCCTCGGACGATGGCGGCGCATTGAGTCCGTGACCGAGCGGCATCGCCAGCAACCCGAACTGGGAGACCGACTCCAGTGCGGTCAGGTAGTTATCGGCGAACCAACCGGGATTGATCGTGATCGAGGCGACGTGGGGCGTCCATGCGAACACGCTGCCGGCGAGAAATTTTTCCCGGGCGTGGATGGACAAATGGGCCGGATCGACGAGCCATTGGCTCAGGACGACGACGAGTTCGAGCCGGGCCTCGGCCGCCGCGACCGCGAAGGCCGTCGCCTTGCGCAGGACGCCCGGTTCCAAGGGCGGGCAGAAATAGGCCCGTTGGACGCCGGCCATCGCGGTGCACAAGTCGACTGGATCCTCCAGACCGCCGGCGAAGATTTCGGCGCCGGCGGCCGCGAGCGCGTCGCTTCGTCCGTCGGTTCGATGGACGAAGGCGCGGACGGGGAATCCTTCTTCCAGCAAGCGTTTTGCCGCGGCGGACCCGGTCTTGCCCGTCGCGGCCGTCACGAGGATCTTTGGTTTTTGCATCGGCGGGAGGGAGGGGAGGAATCCGGAGCGTCTTGTAGCACGTGGTACAAGATGGATGAAGCGCTTGCCTTGACCCGGTTGCAAGGATCTTTTATCGATCGTTACAACTTTATGAGCGGGAAGAAGCGATTTGACATCGACCGGGCCATCGACCGGGCCACCCGTCTGTTCTGGGCCAAGGGCTATTCCAACACCTCGGTGCGCGATTTGCTCGCGGTCATGGAGATTGGCGAGGGCTCCTTTTACAACAGCGTCGAGAGCAAGGCGAACCTCTATCTGCTCTGCCTGAAGCATTACCACGGAACGGTGACCGCCAGGCGGGTGCGGGCGTTCTTATCCGAGCCTACGGCGAAGGGGGCGGTTCGCCGATTCTTCAAGGAGGTGCTCGATGACCTCGATGATCCAAAGATCCCGAACGTCTGTTTGATGGCGGGCAGCCTTGCGAACGATGTGCTCGATACCGGCGTTCTCCGAAAATACGTCCTCGCGGAGATGCGAACACTCCAGGGGGTCTTGACCCAGCGGCTCGAGGCCGCCAGAGAATCCGGCGAACTCACCGGCAAATTTCAGCCCGACGTGGCCGCCCGGGTCATCGTCACCTATCTGCAGGGCTTCTTCAGGGTCGTGAGGGTATTGCAAAGCCGGACCGAGATGGAGCAACAGATCGATGCCCTATTGATTGGGTTGGGCTTATGAAACATCATTTCGGAGCGTCTTGAAGACCGGTTTCTCCGCCTACCGATCGACCGACATGACAATTTCGGGCCCGTCGTTCCGTACGTTGTTCACCAGAATTGAGATCGGATGGGCGGTCATTTGGGCGGCGGGGTACGGTCGGCAGTAGGCGGCAAGTTCCTCGGGAGTGATCGGCCCGGGCCGGAGCCAGCGGAGGGCGACCGCGGCATCGAGGATCACGGGCATGCGGTTGTGAATCTTGGCCATGAGCTCATTGGGCGCCGTGGTCAGGAGGGCGCAAGTCGGCTCGGGTCGCAGGGTCGTGGCCGCTTCGTAGATTCCGGCGATCACGAATGGGGCGCCCCCGGCGACCTGAATGTGGAACGGGGTCTTGGGCCCGTTGGCTGCAGCGTTCGGTGCGGGCTTTTGCCACTCGAAAAAGCCGTCGGCCACGAAGAGCGCCCGGCGCCGTTGCAGGGCCTGGCGGAACATCGGCTTGCCAAACATATCCTCGGATCGGCAGTTGATCGGGGCCAGTTTGGGCTTTTCCGATTTTTCCCAGAAGGGGATCAGCCCCCAGCGCATTTCTTCGGCGAAGATCCGACCGTCGTCGCTGGCGGGGTCGCGGTGGATGATCGGAATCGGTTGGGAAGGCGCGACGTTGTACCGGGGCGCCCGATTGATCTCGGTCGGAATGACCACGCCAAAATCGCGGAGCATGGCCGCGGCGACGGCGTCCGGATCGGTCAGCGTGTAACGGCCGCACATGGATCATACCGTAGGCGTCGGCGGCGAACGCGCAAGTCGGGTTTCCGAAGTTAGAATCGCGTTACGGCCCCGAGTTCGATGACCTTGGTGTCGGTGTTGGCGTCGACGCCAAACTGCTTGATATTGTTGAATGAATCGAGGTACCGGACGCCGCCCTTGACGCCGAAGTGGGGACCAAAATTGAATTGGAGGCCGGCGGAGAGCTCGCCGCAGAGCTCCGTGTTGGTGACGGCCAATTGGCTGCCGTAGGCATTGAGGACGGACGGCAGATTGGGCAGGCTCTGGCGTACGCGGCCCAGTCCGACGCCTCCGCCCGCGTAGAGTTCGAGGAGGGCGTACGAGGCGGGGTTATCCGAGGGGATCAATGCGAGGGAATAGCGGTACACCAGTTGCACGGCTTCGACGTCCTGCCGGATGGTCAGCGGACCGACGCGGGGGTAGACGTTGGTGACGTTGGAACTGAAATTCGTCCACTCCAGGCCGAGGAAATTGTGGTCGGCGAAAAAGCAACCGGCGTCGGCGCTGAACCCGAGCGCATTCCAGCCGTGGGTGGCGTAGGGGAGCGAGGCGTCCGCTTGGAAGGACTGGGCGCGGGCCTGGATGGCCGCGATTAGGGCGAGCAGGGCGGATAGGAGGCGGCGGTTCATCGGCTCTGAAAAACTTAGGTGGACCGGCCGGGTATTTCAATGATGGGCGTCCTGATTCGCCATGACCGTGTGCGATCTGAGACGGCGGATGGTCGAATTGGGCGACGGTGGACTTTACGGGGGCGGGACATCGACTATCCGATCGAAGCGGCGCAGGCCGGGAAAAAGACGCATCCAAAGGCAGGCGACCAGGAGCGTGCCGACGCCGCCCACCACGGTGGCGGCTACGGTGCCGAAGAGGGCGGCCGTGAGGCCGGACTCAAATTCGCCCAGCTGATTGGAGGTGCCGATGAACAGGGAATTGACCGCGCTGACCCGACCGCGCATGGCGTCGGGGGTTTGCAGTTGCACGAGTGAACTGCGCACCACGACGCTGACCACGTCGGCTCCGCCCAGGATGGCGAGCGCGACCAGCGAGAGCAGAAAGGAGCGGGACAGGCCGAAGACGATGGTCGCCAAGCCGAAGAGCAGAACGGCGGCGAACATCTTGCGCCCGGCCTGGCGCTCGAGCGGGTGGCGCGCCAGCCAGAGGGATACGAGGACCGAGCCGACGGCCGGCGCCGCCCGGAGGGCGCCCAGGCCCCGGGCATCGACCCCGAGAATATCTCGGGCGAACGCCGGGAGGAGCGCGGTCGCCCCGCCGAGCAGGACGGCGAAAAGGTCCAGCGAGATGCTCCCGAGGATCACCGGGTGATTGCGGATGAAACCGATGCCGGCAAAGATGGAGTCCACAGTGGTCGGAGCGCGGGGCGATTGCGCGGGGGGCGGGCGCAGCGCTACCAGGAAGCCCGCGCCGATGAGCGCGAGCGTCCCGGTCACGGCGTAGGCCACGGGGGCACCCAGGATGCACAGCAGTCCGCCCAGGGGTGGCCCGGCGATCGAGGCGGTTTGAAATGCGCCGGTGGCCCAGGCGACCGCTTTGGGCACGAGGGGGCGGGGCACCAATGTCGGCATCAGGGCCTGGCTGGCCGGCCGCTCAAAGGCCCGGGCCGCTCCGACCACCGCGACCAGCGCAAAGATTCCGGAGACCGGCAGCCATTCGCCCAGGCTGCCGGCGGCCAAGACGAGGACGGCCGCGCCTTGGACCGCCAGGGCGGTTGCGCCGATGGTCCGTCGGTCGTAGCGGTCGGCCGCGTGGCCGGCCCAGAGGGTCAGCAAGACCATGGGCAGAAACTGCGCTAGACCGATCAGGCCGAGTTCGAGCGTGCTGTGGGTCCGGGCGTAAATTTGCCAGCCAACCACGACCGCCTGCATTTGAAATGTCAGGCCCGAGGCGACGCGGGCCCACCAAAACAGCCCGAAGGCCGGGTAGTCCCGCAGCAGGGACGGAGATCGGGGTTCGGGCGAAGGCGCAGCCATCGCTGTTGGAAGCGCGGTCGCCGGGTTGGGTCAAGCCCACAGTTCCCGCACGCGCGCTCCCATCCCAGAGCTCAGGGGACTTCGTAAACTTCGACGAGCGCTTCGCCCCCGCCGTTGGACACGCTGCTCAATTGGGCGGTGTATGCGCCGGGAGGCAGCGTCACAACGACGACGGAGTCTTCGCTGGACGGATTGGCATAGGCAAAGGCCCCGACGGCGTTACTTACCGCCGTAATTTGCGGATCGCCACCCCAGCCGGCATTGGCGTCGACAGCTCGGGCAATTACTATGTTACCGGTTATTTTCGGG
>CAZWMF010000225.1:0-6755 GCA_964634535.1 uncultured Opitutaceae bacterium
TCGATTGCTATCGAGATAGTGAAGCGAGTAGCTGGGATTTTAGATAAATGCTTTGAAATCTTATGATTATGGATGTCTCTGTGGAGTAGGGCTGGCTTCTGTTTGCGGACCCATCCAGGCTGGTTCGAAGCCGGGAGATGTGGGAGTTCGAGGGTTTGTGGGATGAGTCAGGCAGCGTTGGCCCCGCGGGAGAATCCAACTACAGCAGCCCGGACCGACGTGCCGGCGTACAGCGCGTCGGAGCGGCGGGCCAACTCCGCCTTGGCGGCGAAGTACTCGGCCATGTCCGCGTGCCGCTCCAAATGATCCTCGGCGATATTGGTCCACAACGTGGCCGAGGCGCGCAAATGCCGCAGGGTCTCCGCCTGGAACGAACTGACCTCGCAGATGGCCATCGCCTCGGGCGTTCCGCCGTCGGTCTCGGCCACCACGCTGCAAAAGGCGCGGCCGATATTGCCCGCCGCCCAGGCGGTACGGCCCGCGGCGCGCAGGGCGTGCTGGAGAAACTCGGTCAGCGTCGTTTTGCCATTGGTTCCGGTGACCGCCACGATCCGGCCCTGCCAAAATCGCGCCGCGAAATCGAGCTCCCCCCAGCAGTCGGCCCGCGCCGCCCGCGCCCAGCCGAGCCAGGGATGGTCGGGCCGAAACCCCGGGGAATACACGACGAGGGGATGCCGCTTGGCCGCGCTCGCCGAGAACGCGACGCCTTTGGCGTCGTAAACGACCGCCGCCAGCCCCAGGGCCTCCAGGAGCCGGACGGCCGCCGACCCGCTGACGCCGCCGCCCAGGACGGCAACGGGGCCCTTGAGGCGGGCACAGAGAGCATCTGGAATTTCCAGGGCCATGGTCAGCGCAGTTTCAACGTGCCCAGTCCAGCCAGGGCGAAGATGAGCGAAAGCACCCAAAAGCGGAGCACCACTTTGCTCTCGGGCCAGCCCTTGCGCTGGAAGTGATGGTGGATGGGCGCCATCAGAAAAACCCGCCGGCCTTCGCCGCACAATCGGCGCGTCGCCTTAAAATAGCCGACTTGGATGATGACGGAAATCGCCTCCCATACAAAGACCCCGCCCACGATGATGAGCGTGAGCGGCTGATGGACCATGAAGGCGATCACTCCGAGCAGCCCGCCGATCGCGAGCGAGCCGGTGTCGCCCATAAACACCTCCGCCGGGTGGCAGTTGAACCAAAGGAAGGACAGGCCGGCTCCGACCAGGGCACCGCACACGACCGCCAATTCACCGGTGCCGGGCACGAAGCCGATGAGCAGATAGTCGGCGATCTTGATGTTGCCGGCCGCATAGGCCATGATCCCGTAGACGAGCGCCACAGTGATCGTGCACCCGACCGCCAGCCCGTCGAGGCCGTCGGTCAGGTTGATCGCGTTGGAAAACCCGACCAGCCAGAAATACACGAACACGAACAGGCCGCCGATCGGCAGGCTGGCGATCACCGGATGCTTGACGAAGGGCACCCAGATCTCGCGGATCTGCGTCGCGCTCATGGGATGAAAGCGCAGGAGCAGCACGGCTGCGACGGTCGTCAGCGTCTGCCAGGCGATCTTCTCCCAGGACGAGATGCCGTCCCGGCTCCGGCGGACCACCTTGAGGTAGTCGTCGCGGAAGCCCACCGCGGTCAGCGCGGTGAACACGAGCAGCGCGACAAACACCCAAATGTTCGGCGCGGCCCAGAGGACCGAACTGACCGCCACGCAAAAGAAGATCAGCAGTCCGCCCATGGTCGGCGTGTTCTTCTTGTCGAAGCGGTGGGCCAGATCCCCCGTCCGGTCGTCGTCGTAGTGCTGGCCAAACTTTAGCCGGCGCAGCCGGGCGATGAGCCACGGGCCGATGATGAAGCCGATGCACGCGGCCGTGCCGGCCGCCAGGAGCGAGCGAAAGGTGAGATAGCGGAGGATGCGCAGGGGCCCCCACACGTTGTCGAAGTCGGCCAGGTACGTCAGCATGGTATCGCCGCCTCCGCCCGACCGGCGACCGCCTGCTCCAGCTGATGCTTGCGGCTGCCCTTGACGAAGATGGCTCCGGTGAATCCGGCGGCGAGGGCCGCGCCCTCGGCGGCGGTATCGGCGAGCACGATCTGCTCCGGGCGGGCACCGGCCTCCAGCGCGCCCTGGCGCACCAGCGGACCCTGGGGGCCCACCACCAACACGCGATCGGCCGGGGCAAGGTCGAGGCCCGCGCCCAGTTCCCGGTGGTAACGCGCCTCGTCCGATCCCAGTTCCTCCATGCCGCCGAGAATATAGAGCTTCGGCTCGCGCCCGCCCGCCAGCCGGCGAAACGCGCGCAAGGCGTCGGCCATCGAGGCGGGGTTGGCGTTGTAATAGTCCAAATACCAGAGTCGGCCGCCCTCCCGGCGAATCTCCCCGCGGCCGGGCGCCGGCCGCCAGCGCGCCAGGCGGCGGCGCAAGGGGCCGGCCGCCACGCCAAAATACCGCGCCAATTCGAGCGCCAAGGCGGCGTTGCGCGCCATCCCCTCGCTGGGGCTCGGCACGATAAAGCGTTCGCCCCCGCCCGGTCGGTGCAGCACCACCTCGACCGATTCGCGTCCCGGCTGCAGCGTGAAGTCGACCGGGATCGACGGCACCGGCAGGCGCCGAAAAGCCGCCCACGATTCGCATTCCCGCGGAAACACCGCCACCCCACCCGGCCGCACGCCCCGGATGAGTGCCGACTTTTCGCGGGCCACTCCCTCCAACCCACCGAGTTCCTCCAGATGGGCCGGCCCGATCAGCGTGATGACCGCCGCGTCCGGCTCGATCATTCCCGCCAGCCGCGCCATCTCCCCCGGAGCGCTGATCCCCGCCTCCACCACCGCCCAGCGGTGCCGGTGGGCGTCGAGCCGCGTCAACGTCAGGGGCACGCCCAAGTGGTTGTTCAGATTGCCCTCCGTGGCGAGAACCTCCCCCGGTTCGCCCAGCAGCTGCGCCAACAGTTCCTTGGTCGAGGTCTTCCCCGCGCTGCCCGACACCGCCACGACTTTGCCGTAGAACCGGTTCCGATGTTCGCGCGCAATCCGTTGGAACGCCGCCAACGGGTCGGCTACCACCAACTGCGCCAGGGGCACGCCGGGCCGGGCCCCGGCAACCAAGGCAGCCGTCGCGCCCGCGGCGGCCGCCGCTTCCAAAAAGTCGTGCCCATCGCGCCGGTCCGTCCGCAGCGCGACAAACAGGTCGCCCGGACGCACCCGCCGCGAGTCGATCGCGAAACCGCCGATGCTCCCGCCCGGCCGGGCGGTCCAAGTCCCGCCGGTCCACTGCGCCAAGTCGTCTGTTCCGAAGTCCGGCATGCGCGAACGCGCTAAGGGCGCACCTCCCGCAGGGCCTTGATCGCGATCAACTCGCGCACGACCTGCCGGTCGTCGAACGGCGCGACCGTGTCGGCGAACTCCTGATAACTCTCGTGGCCCTTGCCCGCGACCAGGACGCAGTCGCCCGGTCTGGCCATGTCCAGGGCCAGACTCAGCGCCCGGCGCCGATCCTCGGTCCAGGCAATCTTCGCCGGTTCGGTCACACCCGCGCGCATATCCTCGAAAATACGGGCCAGCGGTTCGCTGCGCGGGTTGTCGGCCGTGGCGAACGCGAAGTCGGCGAACGCCTGCACAGCCTTCACCATCAGCGGCCTTTTGGTGCGGTCGCGATTGCCCCCGCAGCCGAACACGACGAGCAACCGGCCGGGCGTGATCGGCCGGAGCATGCCCAGGGCGTTGCTCAGCGCGTCGTCGGTGTGCGCATAGTCGACCAACACGTTGAAGGGCTGCCCTTCCGCGATGCGCTCCATGCGCCCGGGCACGCCCTTGAAGGACTTCAAGGTCGCGAGCGCCGCCTCCGGCTTCCGATTGAGCACCGCGGCCGTGGCGACCGCGGCCAGAAGATTGCTGACGTTGTAGCGCCCCAGGAGCGGCGAATCGACCGCCCGGTCCGGCCCGTCCGGCGAGATGAGCCGGAAACCCGTGCCGCCCGAACGCAGGCTCAGGTCCGCCGCCCGGAATTGGGCGGCGGGACTTTCTCCGTAGGTCACCAAACGCACGCCCGGAAACTCAGCGGCGAGCTTCGCCGCCAGTTGCGCGCCGTACGGATCGTCCAGATTGACCACCGCCGCCGGCGGAACCGGCCCGACGCCACCGGTGAACAGTCGGGTTTTGACCTCGAAATAGGCCTCGAGGCTACGGTGATAATCAAGATGGTCGCGAGTCAGATTGGTGAACACCACCGCCCCGAACTCGAGTCCGAGCACCCGGTCCTGGTCGATGCCGTGCGAACTGACCTCCATCACGGCCTGCCGGCAGCCGGCGTCGCGCATCTGCGCCAGCATCCCGTAGATATCGAGCGACTCGGGCGTTGTTCGAAACGACGGCACCGTGCGGGCCCCCAGATCGTAGTGGATCGTGCCGATCAATCCCACCCGCCGCTCGCCTTCGAGAAAGTGCTTGAGCAGGTGCGTCACCGTCGTCTTGCCGTTGGTCCCGGTCACGCCCACCACCGTCAAGTCCCGATCCGGCGCGCGGTAATAGCGCCGGGCCACCTGGGCCAAGGTCCGGCGCGGGTCGGCCACGCGCACAAACGTCACCCGCGCCGCCGCCACCACCGGCGTTCGCGCGGCGACGACCGCCGCCGCCCCCCGGCTGATCGCCTCGTCGACGAACTGCGAGCCGTCGGTGCGCCGGCCGGGCAGAGCGAAAAACACGCTGCCCGGCACCACCCGGCGGCTGTCGAGGACGAGGCCGGAGATCGGCACATCCAGGTCGCCCTTGCTGGCCAGGATTTCCCCGTCCTGGAAGAAATCGGAAAGTTTGGAGGCCATGCGGATAAAGCGGTGGTGCAGGCGCGCCTCGCGCCGGGTCCGGCAAACGGGAGGCGTCGAGCAGGCTTGGATGAGTGCGTGATTGAGCGTGAGATATCCGATCACCGGGCGCCTCCTCTGGCGGGGGTTTCCAAGGCGGCGAGAGTCGCGCCCGGAAATTGCCGCTCGGCGGGCGGGATATCGTAATAAGAGATGAGCTTCATAGCGATATCCCGAAAACAGGGGGCCGCAACCGTCCCGCCGTAGGCGACGCGGCCCGGACAGCGGGCGTCGGCATCGTCGATCACCACCGAAATCGCCAACTGCGGGTCGCCCGCCGGCAGAAAACCCACGAACGACGCGACGTGATCATGCAGCGAATATGTGTGACTGTCCGGGAGTATCTTGTTGGCCGTCGCGGTCTTGCCCGCCACGTCGTAGCCGGGGATCCCCGCGAGCGGCGCGGTGCCGCCGGCGTCGCCGACCAACGCCCCGTGACCGGAATTGGCCACGCCCCAGAGGAGCCGGGCCATGGTGATGGCGGTCTCCTCGGATATCACCCGCCGCACCACGACGGGCCCGTAGCGAAACACGGTCTCGCCGGTCGGCGCGTGGATTTCCCGGATGATCTGGGGCCGGAGCAACAGACCGCCGCTCGCGATGACGCACATCGCCTGGTGCATCTGCAGGGCGGTCGCGGCCACTCCTTGGCCCATGGGAATGTGGGTCATGGCGGTCGCGTCGGACTGCCATTGCTTGGGCGAACTCAAGGCGCCGCGGATCTCCCCACCGACCGGGAAACCGGTGAGCTGGCCAAAGCCGAACGCCCGGGCATACCGGTAGAAGCGCTCGTCGCCCAACTGCATCGCCAGCTGCACCGCCCCGCGATTCGACGAACGGGCGATGATCTGGGACACCGGCACCGTCCGGTCGAAGTGATCGGCCTGGTCCTCCTTGGGCAGTTTGCGCACGCGGCCGCCGTATTCGATCGCGGTCAATGTGCAATCGAAGGTGGTGGCGGGCGTGACCAACCGTTCGTTGAGAGCGCCCGCCGCGGCCACGATCTTGAACACCGAACCCGGCTCGTACTCGGCGTCCACCGCCACGTTGTTCATCCAGGCCTGCTCGGCCTTGCTCAGCTGGTTGTAGTTGTTCGGATCGAAGCTCGGATAGTTGCCGAGCCCCAGGATGAAGCCGGTGCGCGGATCGCTGACGATGATGGTCGCCTTGAGCGGCGCGTACTTGCGCGCGATGAGGGCCAATTCCTCGTCGACGATGTTTTGCACCGCCTGGTCGACCGACAGGACGGCGTCGTACCCGTCGGCCGGCCGCACCTCCCGGCTGCGAAATTGCGCGAGTTCCTGGCGCCGGCCGTCCTTTTCGGTCTCGATCCAGCCATTCTCGCCGCGCAGGTAGAAGTCCAGGTACCGTTCCAGGCCGGCAACCGGCTGCTGGTCGTGGTTGACGAAGCCGAGCAAATGGGCGGCCAACTGGCCGTGCGGGTAGGCCCGGCGGTATTCGCGCAATCCATACACGCCCCGGACGCCCAGCCGCTCCACGTCGGCGTACACCGACTCGGGGATCCCCTCCTTGATCTTCACCCATTGGATCGGCCGCTCGTCCTTGCGCTCCCCGGCCGGCCGGAGCGCGCCGCCCAGATTGAACCCCCCGTCGGGCCGGCCGCCGGGGCCCGCGGGAGCCGGTTCCGCCGACCGGGCCGGGGCGGTCAACAGCGCCGTCATTTCGGCCGCGGGCATGCCGATCAGGCGGGCCAATTCCGGCCACTTGCTCCGGCTGGGCGCGCGCGTGTCCAGGTCGGTCGGATCGAAGCCGAGCACAATCAACGGCAGGCTGGTCGCGAGCACGTTGCCGTGCGCATCCAGGATTTTCCCCCGGCAGGCGTTCTCCGGGATGATCTCCTTGCGGGCCTTGTCGAGCGCGGCGAGCAGCCGGGGCCGGTCG
>CAZWMF010000226.1:0-6684 GCA_964634535.1 uncultured Opitutaceae bacterium
CGAGGAATCAACGGCCACACAGGTGGGCCGGTTGAATCGCGCCGCCGTGCCCGTCCCGTCCGCGCTCCCCGGCTGGTCCACCCCGCCCGCCAGCGTGGTCACTTCGCCGCTCGTCGCGACCTTCCGAATCGTATCGCTGCTTGTATCGGCCACATAGATATTCCCGGAAGCGTCGGCCGCGATGCCTTGCGGCCCTGAAAATCCCGCGAGGGAGCCCATCCCGTCGGAGTCGCCGGCGCCCCCGTGGAGCGGTCCCGCCAAGTGGTTGAATACCATCACCGGCGCAGCCGTCTGGGCCATGGCGGTCGCCGACGCGCCCGCCCAACAGGATAGTAGACCCAGCTGGACGCCCCGATATACCGAGGAGAAGTCGAGAAGCCGACGATGCATGAATTTTCGAAATTGGACCGAGTCGCGCAAATTCGCGCTCGCGGAACAGACACCTGACGCGGGGTTTGTATCCCGAACGGCCACCAGGTTCCGGAGTCGGAAATGCGTGCGCGCACCATAAATCCCGAGGAGATTCAGTCGCGGACCCGGACCGAAGGCGCGAGGGCGCCAAACCGATTCCATCTCGACGCAATTCTCCGAAAGTCCGATTCCGCGCACTGACCCTGCGCAGTAGCATAGCCTTCGTCGTCGGCAGCTTGCCCGTTTGCGCGGTCAAACCAGGCGCTCGCGTGCGCATCGCACCGAGACCTCCCCATTCCCTGGCGATGATCTCCGCGTCGACGGCAGACCTTCTATGACTTCAATTCGCTCAAGTTCCGGTCGACCATTCGCCGTCCTTCTATTACCTTTCCCGGTCAGGGTACGTCGTAGATTTCGACCAAACCGATTCCCGTCGTCTGCACCAATCCGCTGACCTGGGCCGTATAGGCGCCGGGCGGCAGCGTAACGACCATGGCGCAATCGCTCGATCCGGTTGGCAGGGAGAACGCATCGACGGCGTTCATGATCGGCGTCGTCGCCGATCGAACGCCGGCCGCCACGGTCGACGGTCCCAGGATCGGACTGGCCCCCCATCCCGTATTGGTGGCGACGACCGCGTCGTTGCTATCGAACAAGGTTAGCTGCGGCGCGGCCAGCGCGCCGGAAATGCCGAATGCGGCCAAGGCGGGGCCGATGCCCCGGATCAAAATCGTTTCCGAACTGGCTCCGGCGATCACGAAGCCGGCGACCAAAACTCCCGAGCCCGTATTCACAAATGACCGGGCGGAGAGGTTGCTCAAATGCGAAACGGGCGCGCCCAAGTCGGCGTCGTACAGCTCGACCAAGGCGATACCGGTCGAGGCATTCACCCCGCTCACCTGCGCGGTGTAGGCGGCGGCCGGCAGGGTCGCCAGCATCGCGCCGTCGGCCGAACCCTCGGGCAGGCCAAAGGCGTGGACTTGCTTGAAGACCAAGGCGGTGGCCGGCTGCGCCCCGGCGCCCGAAGTCGACGGGCCCGTCGTCAACGGGTTGTTCCATCCGGCGTTGCTCGCAATGACCGTGGAGGTATTGTCGAACAGCGTGAGAAGTGGATCGGCCAGCGCGCCATCAACCGCGAAATCGGTCAGGGTCGGCCCGACGCCGCGGATCAGGATCTGCTTGGCCACCGGCCCGTCGACCACAAATCCGGCCACCAGAATCCGGGAGCCCGTGCCGACCGACGACCGGGACGAAAAATTGACCAAGTGGGCGGCCACGGTCACCCCCACGCTGGCCGAACTGCTGGATATGGCACCATCCGTGCCCACAACGACGGCCGTATATAGGCCCGCCTGATCGGCTCCGACGTGGGGCAGAGTCAATGTCGGGCCCGTGGCACCGGCAAGGTTGACTCCGTTGAATTGCCATTGGCAATGGCCGAGGGTCGACACCCCCAGCGAGGGACTCGCGCCGGCGGCGACCCATAGATCACCCGGCACGATGATCGGCGAATCCTGACCGGCTTTGCCGGCGAAACTCGTCGCACCGCCAACGCCCAGCGCGATCGTCCCACTAATCACCGTCGTGCTGGAATCGATCGAACCGACGAGGGTCGCCGGCACGCCCACCGTCGTCGCCAGCGCAAACGCGTTGTCTGCCGAAATGGCACCGGCTCCCGCGCCCACCCCATTTGGCGTGACCGCCAAGCCGAACGCGTCGCTCTGAGTGCCGATCACGACAAACATGGCTCCCCCGGTGGCGCTGGCCGCTTGGTAAAGACCCGGTGCGGCCGACGTCGGGCCGCTGCTCGCGTCGGCCGTCACCGAGAACGGCAAACCGAGCTCCGCTATCGTGCCGCTCAAGGTCCCGCCGGCGAGCGAACCGGCGAAAGTCAGCGTCCGGCCGGGCGCCCCCCCGCCCGGCAGCGATGTCGTCACCGCGGTAAAACCGCCCTGATCGAGCGTAAAGTTTACCACAAAGCCCGCGCCGACATTGCCGACATAGCCCACCAGGGTCCCACCGGTGCCGCTTCCGTTGATGACCGCCGCCAGATTCTGGCCGCCACCCGTCGTGTCCGCGATGCCTCCCTCGCCGCTCGAACCGAAAAACACCCGCGCGTTGCCCAGGATCGCTTTCACCACCTGGATGACCGGTGCGGCGGCGTTAAAATCGGCGTCGCCGGCCTGGTTCGCCTCGATGGTCACCGGATTGATGTCGTTGACCGTAAGCATTGTGCCGGCGATCGTGGCGTTGCCGCTCAGCACCGCGTAGCTCACCGCCAGGCCCGAACTTGCCGTCGCGCTCAAGGTCACCGGCACGCCGACGTAGATATTACCGAGCGCCGGGAAAGTGATCGTCTGGGCCGCGGCTGCGGCCAAGCGAGCGCCCGCAGCGGCGTTGGCCCGCAGGGCCTCCGGGGGCAGCCGGCTCGTGTCGCCTTGAATCCCCGGAACGGCCATCTGGGCCGCGGCCTGGCCCGCCGCGGCGGCCATCATTAGACCAACGCCAAGGCACCGCCAATCGGGTAGAAAAACCCGACGTCGAGGGAATAGGAAATCTTGAAAAGGGGCCAAGCGGCGAATTGTCGCGCAGACGAAACCGACATCGGTCGCAACCCGGGAATCCCGAAAGGCTCGCTGTTCGACGGCGAAGACCCAATGGCCCCGCACCCACTTCCGCAAGGTTTCTCGCCAGGCATCGGCGTCGCGGCGAAGCCCACGGGCGACATGTCCGCCAACCGCCCCCAGCGCGGATTCTGGATCGACGACCCGAACCAACGGATTAGGGAACGTTTGCAAACCTGGTTTGGCCGATGTCGGAGGCGCAGCCCACCGAGCGCAAGACGGTCGCGCGGGTGCTGGGCTAGAAGCTGCCCCGAGCGGCCAACGCAGCGATCGGACGTTTCTCGGGCCGGCAGCTGCTTAACCAGGTTTGCAAACATCCCCTAGCCTGATCTTTGTCGTCGATGGGCTGGCGGTTCGGCCAGGTGCCAATCGTCCGATGGCCAAAGCCGTCCTCCCGCCCGAGCCCACCAAACCCCGCCTAAGAGCATGTCGTTCACGAACTCCCCACGTCTCCGTATTACCCGAACCGTCGCCGGCCTGTTACTGATATTGGCCACAGCGGCACGATTGCCCGCGAAGGACGTCGTCTCGCTGGCGGGCGAGTGGCGCCTGGTCCTGGGCGGACCGGCTCCGACCTTTCCCCAGACGGCCTTGCCGGTGGTGACCTACGACGATCGCATCGATCTGCCCGCCACGACCGAGACCGCCGGCAAGGGCGCGCGCAACGATGCCCGGGAGACTTGGAATCTGACGCGGGTGCGAAAATACGAAGGCCCCGTGTGGTACGAACGCGAGGTGGATGTCCCGGCCGCCTGGGCCGGCAAGCGCCTCGAACTTCTGCTCGAGCGGACGAAATACAGCCAAGTGTGGTTCGACGGCCAGCCGATGGGCGCACAAGTCCTGTTCGGCTCGCCCCAAGTGCGCAACTTGGGGCCGGCGGCGCCCGGCCGCCACCGGATCACTGTGATGGTGGACAATCGCTCGGAGCGCTGGCCGGCGAAAGGCTGGGACGCGCATCAGAATTCCGATGCCACCCAGACCAATTGGAATGGGATCATCGGTCGCATCGAATTGAGCGCCTATGATCCGGTCGCCCTGGCCGCCGTGACCATCACCCCTCAGGTGGCCGCCTCGGCATTCCGGGTGCAGGTCATCGTCGCCAATGCCTCCGGCCGGGCGGTGGCCGGCGAGCTGACGCTGTCCGCCGTCAGCACAAACCACGCCGGCGCACCCCTCGCGCCGCCGCCCGTCGTGCTACCCATTCATATCGGCGCCGCGCCAAATGCCACCATCGAGGCCGTCCTGCCCTTGGGCAGCGAAGCGCTGCGCTGGGACGAATTTGACCCAAACCTGTACACCGTCACGGTTGCACTGCGCACGCCGGCCGCCTGCGACCAACGGACGATCGAAACGGGCCTGCGCGAATTCCGGGGGAACCGCGGCCAGTTCACGATCAACGGCCGGATCACGTTCCTGCGCGGCAAGCACGACGCCTGTGTCTTCCCGCTCACCGGCCATCCCCCGATGGACGTCGACGGGTGGTTGACTTACCTCGGCACGCTCAAGTCCTGGGGATTCAATCATCTGCGCTGCCACACCTGGATCCCGCCCGAGGCCGCGTTCACGGCGGCCGATCGCCTGGGCATGTACATTCAACCCGAATTGCCCTTCTGGGGCATCCTCACCCCCCCGATCCGCGACGGCCTCATGCCGGAAGCCGAGGCGCTGATCGCCCATCTCGCCAACCATCCGTCGTTCGTCATGCTGAGTCTTGGCAACGAGTTGCAGGGCGACCGCCGGCTGATGGCCGAGATGATCGGAATCCTGCGCCGCCAGGATCCAACCATCCTCTATGCCGACGGGAGCAACACCATCAATTGGGATGCCCGCGAGCAGCCCCACAACAACTGGCGCACCACCGCCACCGTGCCCGTGAACGGTCAGCCGGTGCGGGTGCGCGGCTCTTTCGGCGGGCAATTCGCCGACGAAGGCATCGTCCAGACCGGCGACGGATCGACGCGGGACGACTATCGCGCCGCCTTGGCGGGGGCAACCATGCCGCTGGTGGCCCACGAGACCGGCCAGTTCAGCGTGTTTCCCGACTTGCGGGAAATCCCGCGCTACACGGGGGTTGTCCAGGCCCGCAATTTCGAGCAAATCCGTGAAACCTTGATCCGGCGCGGCCTGATCGACCAAGCGCACGACTTTCTGCGCGCCTCGGGCGCCCTCGCCGCGGATCTCTACAAGGAAGACCAGGAGCGCTACCTGCGGACCCCCGGCTTCGGCGGGTTTCAGGTTCTCGATCTCCAGGATTTTCCCGGTCAGGGCACGGCCCTCGTCGGCATGCTCAACGCGTTCATGGAATCGAAAGGTGTGACGACGCCCCAGGCTTGGCGTCGGGCCTGCGCACCCGTGACTGTGCTCGCCCGTTTCGACCGGTGCACCTGGACCACGGACCAACTGTATAGTGCGGATCTGGAACTGGCGCACTATGGCCCGACGGACTGGACGGACGTGACGACGGATTGGAGCCTGGTCGATGCGGCGGGCCGAGTGGTCGCCCACGGCGCCTTTGCCGCCGCCCGACTGGCACAGGGCCGGGTCCATGCGCTCGGCCGGGTCGAGGTGCCGCTCGCCGAAATTTCCGCCCCCGCCCGCCTCGAACTCCGGGTCGAAACCCGTGCGGGCGCCGGCGGTCGGCGGGACGGCCAACCCAGCCTCGATCGGGCCGAAAACCAATGGCCGTTCTGGGTCTATCCGAGGTCGATCGTTCAACCCCCGGCTCCCGATGTCCTCGTCGCGAAAGTATGGGACGCCGCGGTCGAGCGGCGGCTCCAAGCTGGCGGCCGGGTCTTGCTGATTCCCGCGGGCGACAGGTGGGGCCACCCGCTGTCCGGCGGCTATGCCACGGACTACTGGAGCTGGAACTTTTTCCACAACAAGCCGGGCACGCTCGGCCTGCTCATCGACGCCCATCACGCCGCCCTGGCCGGCTTTCCCACCCGCTTCTACAGCGAACGCCAATGGACGGCGATCGCCCTGGCCTCGCGCCCGGTGATTCTCAGCGACCTCCCGGCCGAAACCCGGCCCATCGTGCAGGTGATCGACAATCCGGTGCGCTGCGAGCGCCTCGGCCTGGTCTTCGAACTGGCCGTCGGTCCCGGCCGGCTCCTGGTCTGCGCGGCCGACCTCGACGTGCTCGCCGCCCAACATCCGGAAGCGGCACAACTTCGGGCCAGTCTGCTCGCCTATGCGGCTTCCCCGGAATTTTCCCCAACGCTAAGCCGCACGCTCGGCGAGACGGCGGCCCTGTTTGCGTCCGTCCCTTCCCTGTCCATGGGAAAACCCGCCACCGCCTCCAGTTCTGAGCCCAATCATCCGCCCGCCCTGGCCGTGGATGCCGACGAAACGTCGCGCTGGTGCGCCGCCGGTCCGAGCCCGGAACAGTGGCTCGCAGTGGACCTGGGCGCCGCCCACGATCTCAGCGGCGTGATCATCGCCTGGGAACAGGACCGGCCGGGCTACCGCTATCGGCTCGAAGGCTCGGTCGACGGCGTCGCCTGGCAAGTGCTGAGCGACCAGACCGCCAACACGTTTCCCGACGGGACCCACCGCATCGACCTCGCGGCCCGCGGCATCCGCCATCTACGGATCGTCACGACAGGTCTGCCCGCCGGCGGCTGGGCCAGCATTCGCGACCTTCGCGTGA
>CAZWMF010000227.1:0-3476 GCA_964634535.1 uncultured Opitutaceae bacterium
GTCATCGTGCCGAGCACCGCGGTCGAATCCATGCAACTGGGCGGGCTGGCCGGCATGACGGCGCTGACCATGGGGTTGGGTCAGGAGGCCGCCAATGGACGCAAGGAGATTGCCCCGACGGTGCCCGGTGCGGTGGTCGACCCTCTGCGGGGCATCATCCTGAATGCCGACACATCCCGGCCCCTGGTTTGACCGCAGGGATTGAATCGCGGGTGGCGGCCGGGAGGACGGGGCCCGGCTGCGGCCAGGGGTGGTGCGCCGCGCCACCCGGGTCGGGCCCCATCACGCGAGAGCGGCCCTGAGCGATGAGCAGTCCCCTGCCCGTCTTGCCGACGGCGAATCTGCCCGATACGGCGGTCAGCCGCATCTACGGCCATTTCTTTGTCAACGACCCGTCGGTCGGGGTGCGCATCCTGCTCATCTTCGCGATGGCGGTTCTGGCGCATTTGACCGTCAAGGCCATCCGGTATCTCAGCGAATGGCTGTTCATCCGCAGCCGCGGACAGCGCGGACATTTCGGGCTCGCCGTGCAGCGACCGAAAGTCGTGACGCTGGCCCGGCTCGTCGTGAGCGGCATCATCTTTCTCGTCTATTTCGCGGCACTGGGCCTGATCCTGCAGGAATTGGGGTTCAGTCTCACCGCCTATCTGGCGAGCGCCTCCGTGGTCGGTTTGGCCATCAGCTTCGGTTCGCAGGGCCTGGTTCAGGACATCGTGATCGGGTTGACGCTGATCTTCTCCGACGCGCTCAACGTGAACGACATCGTCGAGATTGCCGGCGCGATCAACAGCGTGATCGGCCGAGTCGAGAAGATCGGCATGCGCTTCACCACGGTGGTGAACTTCTACAATCAAAAGGTTCTCATTCCCAATCGCACGATCGGCAATGTCAGCCGGTTCCAGCTCGGCGGGGTCGATGCGTATGCCGATCCGCAGACGCCGGTGGGGGCCGACCCGAAGGTCGTCCGACAGCTCATCGAGAACATCGCCGTCGGCATGTGGGCCCAGTTTGGAGCGATCATTCTCGCCGAGCCGATCCTCGGTCGGGTGGAGTCGGCTCCGGGCGGAAGTTGGAACTTCTTGCGGGTGCATTTCAAGATCTGGCCGGGGCAAGGCAGCCTGATCGAGATCACCTTTCGGCAGGAGGTGGTCAAGGCGATGCGGGTACTCGACCCGCACTATGCCGATTGGCAGGTCCCTGTAACCTACCGGGCCGGCGTCACTTCCCGAAACGTCAAACCGCTGTGAGGCCAGGGTGAAACACCCCATATCCGCGGGGGCCGGTTCCTTCTAGAGTCGGGGGAAGCAAATTTATGACCATTCCTCGAGACCTCGAAGTCAGGCCGGACGCGGCGCCCGACGAGCGGACGTCCGGGCCGACCGGGCCACCGGGTTCTTCCGATACGGCCGATATGGCCTTGGTGCACCGCTTCGTGGGGGGCGATGAGACGGCGTTCGTCGAAATCATGCGCCGATATCAAGCGCGGATATTCTCGGTCGCGTTCCAACGGATCCACAACCATGCCGACGCCGAGGAGATCACCCAGGACACGTTTGTGCGCGTCCATCGCAACTTGCCGTTTTTCCGGGGAGACTCGTCGCTCGCCACCTGGCTGCATACGATCGCCGTCAATCTGACGCGAAATCGCTATTGGTATTACTTTAGACGGGCCCGGCACACGACCTTGTCGCTCGACCATCCGATCGGGGTGGAGGGGACCGGGACGATCGCCGACCTCCTCGCCGCGTCGGCTCCCAATCCGGCACAGCAGAGCGTGCGCGACGAATTCGCCCGGGTGGTCGCCGGCTGCGCGCAAGGGCTCGAAGCGCAGGACCAGGAGATTCTTAACCTGCGCACCCTGCAGGATCATTCTTACGACGAAATTGCCCGCCACCTGGGCATCAAAATCGGCACGGTCAAGAGCCGGATGGCCCGCGCCCGGGCCCGGCTGCGGGCCCGTCTGGCCGAAGCATGTCCGGAGTTCCCGCCCGAGGCGGAACTGGCCGACTGCTTCGAGCCCTGGCGGATGGGCCACCGGCTCTCGCCCCCGTCGGAATAGCCGACATCCGACGCAGATTCCGGCGAATCGGGCGCCGGCTCCCGGGCGGCGCTGGCGAGGGGGCCGTCCCTTCGGATGTGCCGGTTCGACGGAGGCTCGGATCTAGAAGTGTTGAATTGGCAATTGTCAGTGGATTGAGCGGATAGGAATCATCCGCCGGCCGGAGCGGCGGACGTGCGAGGCGTTCGATCTTTCCATGGCGGTGACGCGTTGGGTTGATCACCCCATAGCCGTGGCGGCGGGACCGGAGTAGTCTCCCCCCATGATACACCCAATCGATGGTCGCCCCGCGAATTCGAGCGCTGCGCGCGCGACCCCGTTTCTCCTGCCGGTGCTCGCCTGGTGCGGCGCCTTAAGCCTGCTCCTTTCCGGTTGCGCGACGGAGCCGGACTCCCACGTGGTGTCCGCGCCGCCGCCCCCGACGCCGACGCGGGGAGTGACGACGACCATGGTGACGACGACGCCCGTGGCGGTGGCCACGCCAACGGTCGTCGTGGCCAGTCCGGGGTATGTGACCACGGTGCCCGCGGCTCCAGCCGTGAGTACGGTGGTGGTCACGCAGAGCCCGCCCGCCCTGCAACCGGAAGTCGTGCTCGCCCGGCCGTCCTCGCAGTATGTCTGGCTCGCCGGTTACTGGACCTGGCGCGACGGTCGATACGAGTGGATGGCCGGTCACTGGGAGATCCCCCCGGGATCGAGCTCGGCTTGGGTGAGCCCGCGCTGGGAGCAAGAGGGCAACGCCTACCGGTTTTACGAGGGCTACTGGAACTGAGCGCGGTCCGCTCGAATTGGGAGGTGCCGGACTAGGCCGAGTTTGCTCACCTGGGAAGGACCTCCCGGGAGGGTTAGACCCCATGGAGTCCGCGGCCGCTAGCGCCTAGATTGCCCCGTGAACCGTCCCTGTCTCGATCGCGACCGGCTGCTGTCGCAGCTGAAGGACCTGATCGCGGGAATGTTCCGACCGGACATCCATGACCCGGGCGCCATGGCCGATGACTGGCCGCTCAGCGACTTCAACCTCGGCGGGGACTCCCTGGACCGGCTCGAACTGGCCCTGTGTGTCGAAGAGCAGTTTGGCATCGCGATTTGCGATGCCGACGAGTTGCGTGATGCTCTCACGAGTTTTGCCACGCTCGCCGGTTTCATCTGTGCGCACGCTCCGTCCGCGAATCCCCGGCGCGGACTCCTGCCCTGGCCGCATCGCACCCGACTCGCCTATGCCCGCATCGGGTACCGCTGACGCGGCGGCGGTGCCGGCCGGCCTGACGGGCGAGGAAGCCGGCCGCCGGCTGGCCCAATTTGGCCCCAATAGCATCACCGATACGGCGCTGCGCCCGTGGCGGCGGGTGCTGACCAAGTTCTGGGCGCCGGTTCCGTGGATGCTGGAGGGCGCGGTGGTGCTCGAACTCGTGCTGGG
>CAZWMF010000227.1:3486-6677 GCA_964634535.1 uncultured Opitutaceae bacterium
TTCAATGCCGCGCTGGGATTTTTCCAGGAGGGCCGCGCGCAGGCGACGTTATCCGCGCTCAAGTCCCGACTCGCGCTGAATGCTACCGTGCGGCGGGACAACGCCTGGACGAGCGTGCCGGCGGCCGGCTTGGTGCCGGGTGATTTGATCAAGCTTGCGGTCGGCGCGGTGGTGGCGGCCGACGCGCGTCTGACGACGGGCGGGGTATTGCTCGACCAATCCATGCTCACCGGCGAATCGGTGCCGATCGAGGCCGGACCGGGCCGGCAGACCTATGCCGGCGCCCTCGTGCGGCGCGGCGAAGCCGTCGCCGAGGTGACGGCGACGGGCCCCCGCACAAAGTTTGGCCAGGCGGCCGAGTTGGTGCGCACCGCCCATGTCGAAAGCACGCAGCAGAAGGCGGTGCTGCGCGTGGTCCGCAATCTGGCGATAGTCAACGGCGGCATCATCGGACTGCTCGTCGGATACGCCCGGTTCCGGCAACTGCCGGTCGCGGAAATCATCCCGTTGGTCCTGACCGGCATTCTCGCCTCCATCCCGGTGGCGCTGCCGGCGACGTTCACCTTGGCCGCCGCGCTGGGCGCGCGCGCTTTGGCTCGTCGCGACGTCCTGCCGACGCGCCTGTCCGCGGTGGACGAGGCCGCCAGCATCGATGTGCTTTGCGCGGACAAGACCGGCACGCTGACGGACAACGCGCTCCAGGTGGGCGCAATCCGTCCGCTCGCCGGCCGCGACAACGCATTCGTGCTCGGCCTGGCGGCCCTCGCCAGTTCGGACGGCGGGCCCGATCCGGTGGACGCGGCCATTCGCCGCGGGGCCGCGGCGATGCCGGCCGCGGGGCTTCCCCGGTTGCAGGCCTTCACCCCTTTTGATTCAGCGACCAAGCTCTCCGAGGCTACGGCGCTGGCGGCGGGCGGAGCGGTCGTTCGCGTGGTCAAGGGCGCCTTTTCCGCGGTCCTCGGACTGACGCCACCGGCGCCGGAATTCTCGGCGCAGGCGAATCGATTCGAGGCCCAGGGCCTGCGCGTTCTGGCGGTGGCGTTCGGCCCTCCGGCGGCCATACAGTTGGTCGGAATCATCGGCCTCAGCGATCCGCCGCGGTCCGATTCGGCCAGGTTCATCGCGGAATTGCGCGCCCTGGGCATCCGGTCGATCATGGTGACGGGCGATGCGCCCGCAACGGCCGCCACGGTGGCTCAGGCGGTGGGCCTCGACGGAGCGGTCTGTCCGCCCGGTCCCATTCCCCCGGGCGTGCGCCCCGGGGACTATGCCGTGTTTGCCGGCTTTCTCCCGGAGGGAAAGTACGATTTGGTCAAGGCCTTCCAGGGCGGCGGACACACCGTGGGCATGTGCGGCGACGGGGCCAACGATGCGCCCGCCTTGCGCCAGGCCCAGATGGGCATCGCGGTATCGACCGCGACCGACGTGGCCAAGTCGGCGGCCGGCATCGTGCTGATCAAACCCGGACTGGGCGGCATTGTCGCCTCCGTGCAGGAAGGCCGCCGGACATTTCAGCGCGTCCTCACTTATGCCCTGAATTCGGTGACGAAGAAGGTCGTGCAGGTGCTCTTTCTCGGCGTGGGTCTGCTCATGACCGGGCACGCCATCCTGACGCCGCTCCTCATGGTGATCGTCATGCTGACCGGCGATCTGCTGGGCATGGCGCTCGCGACGGACAATGTGCGGCCCTCCCCCCGGCCGAATTCCTGGCGGATCGGCCCCTTGACGATCGCGGGCGTATTCATGGGCGTCTCCGAATTGGTCTTTTGCACGGCCATTCTGGCGATTGCCAAATATCGGCTGGGCTTGGGACTCGAGGCGTTGCGCACGCTCGCCTTCGTGGTGATCGTATTCGGCAATCAGGCCACCACCTATAACAATCGCGTGCGCGGGCGATTGACCTCGTCGCGACCGAGTCCCTGGTTGGTCGGCTCTTCGGTGGTCGATCTATTGATCGCTGCGGTGCTGGCGACCGGCGGAGTCGCCATGACGGCCCTGTCCGCCGGTCTGGTCGCCAGCATTCTCTTGGCGGCCGGGATGTTCGCCTTCGCCCTCGATCTGGTCAAGGTGCCGGTGTTGCGGCGTCTGCGGATCGACTAGGCGCCGCTTCGGACCGCGGCCCCAGCGCGGGAGCCGCCGGCGCCGGGATGGCTACAGCGACGTCGTTTCCTTGCCGGTCGCGTCGGGGAACTCCTCGTTCAATTCCTTCATTAGGTCATCGGGATCGCGGTTGAAGGCAAAGGATGGATCCGCCAGTGCCACGCGATCGCGTTCGGCTTGTGCGAAGTCCGGACCGCAGCAGAGCTGATGCTCGGCTTCCAGCCAAAGTTCGACATTGCGACCATGCGGGCAGCCCGCCTGGCTCCAGAGGGTCTCGGCCCGCCGGGCAATTTCGTCGTGAGTCGGAGCCAACCGCGTCCGGGTGGCGGGGATCGGCACAGGGTCGGGATGCGCAGGAGTGATCATAGGTAGTCGGATGGTCGGGGATGGGTGAATCAATTCGGTCCGCCCTTCGGGGACGGCGCGGCCGTCGGTACTCCCCAGGTCCAGTTGCGGATTTCCGGTAGATCCTCGCCGTGCTGGTCGATGTAAATGCGGTGCGCGATCAGCTTGTCGCGCATCTGCTGTTTCAGGTAGGAGCCGCGCGAACCCAGGTGCGGGAGGCGATCGACGACGTCCTGCACCATGTGGAAGCGGTCCAAATCGTTCTGCACCCGGATGTCGAAGGCGGTGGTGATGGTGCCTTCCTCCTTGTAGCCGAGCACGTGCAGCTTCCGGTTGGTCCGGCGGTAGGTCAGCCGATGGACAAGCCACGGATAGCCGTGAAAGCCAAAAACGATGGGCTTGTCCGTCGTGAAGAGCGAATCGTACTCGATCTCGCTCAAGCCGTGCGGGTGCTCGGTCCGGGGCTGCAGTTTCATCAGGTCGACCACATTGATCACCCGGATCCGTAGGTCGGGCAGGGCATGGCGAAGGATGGAGACGGCGGCCAGGACCTCGAGCATGGGGGTGTCCCCGCAACCGGCCATCACCACGTCCGGCTCGGAGTCCTGATCGTTGCTGGCCCATTGCCAGATGCCGATGCCTTCGCTGCAGTGCACGACGGCTGCGTCCATCGTGAGCCACTGCGGCAGGGCGTGTTTGCCGGCCACGACCACGTTGACGTAGTGCCGGCTGCGCAGGCAGTGATC
>CAZWMF010000228.1:0-6627 GCA_964634535.1 uncultured Opitutaceae bacterium
AAGACGTTTCCCAATGCCTCGAATGCGGTGTTAACCCCATGGCGGCCGTTGGAGGGTCCGTCTATGATTTGGAGGAATGGACCATGGAAGCCGAGAATCGCCTTATCATTGTTGGCGCGGGTTCAGCGCCGCACAAATTGGTCGGGGAACTCCGAATACCGGGCATTGTCTCTATAGGAAATGCTCAAAGCTCTTCCGAGGAAAGCCTGAGCGATGAAAATCAGCGTCCTGGCCGGAAAACCGGCGCCACCCGGGATATTGGTGGATGTGGTCCGGCTCGTCACGGCCTACTACACCGACACGCCCGACGCCGAAGTTCCGGAGCAGCGGATCGCCTTTGGCACCTCGGGGCATCGAGGTTCCTCGTTAAAACGGTCATTCAACGAGTGGCATGTCCTCGCGATCACTCAGGCCATATGTCGCCACCGCACGAGGAACCGAATCGACGGGCCCCTGTATCTCGGCATCGACACGCATGCGCTCTCGGTTCCCGCCTGCGCCACTGCGCTGGAGGTGTTGGCGGCCAACGGGGTCGAGGTCATGATCGCCGAGGGGAACGAATTCACGCCAACTCCGGCGATTTCCCATGCGATCCTTGCGTACAATCGCGGCCGGAAGACAGGATTTGCCGACGGGATTGTCATCACCCCCTCGCACAATCCCCCGCACGACGGCGGCTTCAAGTACAACCCGCCGAATGGAGGCCCGGCGGACCAGGTGGTCACCGGAGGGATCGAGGCGGAGGCCAACGCGCTGCTCGAATCCCGGCTCGAGGGGGTGAAGCGAATTCCCTACGCGCGGGCTCTGCAGGCCGGGACCACCCACCGGCACGACTACCTCGACGCCTACATCGGCGATCTTGGTTTCGTAGTCGACCTGGACGCCATCCGAGCGGCGACGATCAGCCTGGGCGTGGATCCCCTGGGCGGGGCGGGCGTTCATTACTGGGGTCGGATCGCCGAACGGCTGCATTTGAACCTCAGCGTCGTCGACGAGACGGTCGATCCCACCTTTCGCTTCATGACCGTGGATTGGGACGGCCAGATCCGCATGGACCCGTCGTCGCCTTACGCCATGGCGCGGCTGATCGGAATGAAGGACCGCTACGATCTGGCGTTTGCCTGCGACACCGATCACGACCGGCACGGCATCGTGACCCGGAGTGCCGGGCTGCTTCCCCCCAATCACTTTCTGGCGGTCGCCGTCCATTATCTCTTTCAGAATCGGCCGAGGTGGAGCGGGCAATCGGCCGTCGGAAAGACGCTCGTGAGCACCTCGATGATCGACCGCGTCACGGCGAAGCTCGGCCGCAGGCTCCACGAGGTCCCCGTCGGCTTCAAATGGTTCGTGGACGGCCTGCTCGACGGCTCACTCGGGTTTGTCGGCGAGGAGAGTGCCGGGGCATCGTTCAGCCGGCTGGACGGCAGCGTTTGGACGACGGACAAGGACGGATTCATCCCCTGCCTGCTCGCCGCCGAGATCACCGCACGCAGCGGTCGTGATCCCGGAGAAATATACCGGGCGCTGACCGGCGAATTCGGCCAGCCGTTCTACGACCGCGTGGAGGCGCCCGCCTCGCCCGAAGAGAAGGCCGCCTTGGCAAAGATCGCACCCGAGCAGATAACGTGCGCCGATCTGGCGGGAGAGAAGATCCGGACCATCCTGACACGGGCGCCCGGCAATGGAGCACCCATCGGCGGGTTGAAGGTCGTGACCGAAAGCGGATGGTTCGCCGCCCGGCCGTCGGGCACCGAGGATATCTACAAAATCTACGCCGAGAGCTTTCGGGGGGAACCGCACTTGCGGCGTATCCTCGAGGAGGCCCAGGCGATCGTCAGTGCGACGCTGGCGGGGGCGGTGACCGCGCCGGCGGACGCGAAGGTCTCGCCCCCGCCGAACCGGGAAACCGAGGCGATTGCGAGCGGCGGAACCAAGACTATCCCAATTGAGCCCGTTTCCCGGCGGAATTCAGAGACATGAGCGACCCAACCAAAAGCGGAACCGAGTCCCCTACCCAACCGCGTGGCATCGAAGCTTTGACCGAGCTGGCCTTGAACCTGCGTTGGTCCTGGAAGCACGACGCCGACGAGTTGTGGCGCGGACTGGACCCTGAGCTTTGGTCTTTAACTCACCATCCGAGCACGATGCTCCACGACGTCGGCAGGGAAAAGCTGGCAAAGGCCATGGCCGATCCCGATTTCTGCCAAAAGCTGGACCGGCTGGTCGCCGCCAAGCGGCAGGCCATGGCGGCGCCCGCCTGGTTTCAACGCAACCATCCCAAGGCCGCCCTAACGGGGGTGGCCTATTTTTGCATGGAATTCATGCTGAGCGAGGCGCTGCCGATCTATTCGGGAGGCCTCGGCAATGTGGCGGGCGATCAGCTCAAGGCGGCCAGCGATCTGGGGGTTCCGGTGACGGGAATCGGCCTTCTCTATCAGCACGGGTATTTTCGGCAGGTCATCGACCGCGATGGATCGCAGCAGGCGCTCTATCCCTACAACGATCCCAGCCAACTGCCGGTTGAGCCCGTCCGCGCGGCCGGCGGCGACTGGCTGCGGCTCAAGATCGCCTTCCCCGGCCACGATCTCTGGCTGCGTGCCTGGCGGGTCGCCGTCGGGCGCACCGCGCTGTACCTGCTCGACAGCAACGACCCGGCCAACATCCCCGCGCATCGCGGAATCACCAGCGAACTCTACGGCGGCGGGTCCGAGCTGCGCCTCCAGCAGGAGATTGTCCTGGGGCTTGGCGGCTGGCGGCTGCTCTGCGCGCTCGGAATCAAGCCGGAGGTCTGCCACCTGAATGAAGGCCATGCGGCCTTCGCGCTGCTGGAGCGGGCCCGCTGCTTCATGCAGGAGACGGAGACGCCCTTCGGCGTCGCCCTGGCGGCCACGCGCGGAGGAAACCTATTTACCACTCACACGGCGGTGGCCGCAGGATTCGACCTGTTTTCCCCCGGGTTTATCGAGCAGTACCTCGGCCGATTCGCGCGGGAGGATCTCGGGCTTTCCCTGGACGAGTTCCTGGCGCTTGGACGGTGCAATTCCGGCGACCCGAACGAGCCCTTCAACATGGCGTATCTGTCGATTCGCGGCAGCGGCTCGGTCAACGGCGTGAGCCGCTTGCACGGCCAGGTGAGCCGGCACATCTTTTCTCCCCTCTTTCCCCGTTGGCCTCAGGATGAAGTTCCGGTCGGCCACGTCACCAACGGAGTGCACATGCCCACCTGGGATTCGGCGGCGGCGGATGACCTTTGGACGGAGGCGTGCGGCAAGGACCGGTGGATGGGCACCTCGGCCACCCTTGAAGCCGACCTGCGCAAGGTTCCCGACGAAAGGCTTTGGGCGATGCGGGTGGGCAGCCGCAAGGCCTTGGTCGAATTCGCCCGCGAGCGCGTTGGAAAGCAGATGGCCGGCGTCGGCGCCGCTTCGGACGCGATCGGCCGAACGCAGGCCCGGCTCGATCCGGCGGTTCTGACCCTGGGTTTCGCCCGCCGCTTCGCCACCTACAAAAGGCCGAATCTGCTGCTGCACGATCCGGAGCGACTGGTCCGGATTCTCGCGAATCGCCAACGCCCCATGCAGATCATAATCGCCGGGAAGGCGCATCCGGCCGATCTCGCCGGGCAAGCGCTGATCAAGGAGTGGACGGGCTTCATCCGCAGCCATGCGTGCCCACCGGCGGTTTTTTTGGCCGACTACGACATGCTCCTGGCCGAACGCCTGGTGGCAGGGATTGATGTGTGGATCAACACGCCGCGGCGACCGTGGGAAGCGAGCGGAACGAGCGGCATGAAGGTGCTGGTGAACGGCGGCATCAATCTTTCGGAACTCGACGGCTGGTGGGCGGAAGCCTACGCCCCGGACGTCGGCTGGGCGCTGGGGGACGGTCAGGAGCATGGCGACGACGCCACCTGGGACGCCGCCGAGGCGGAGGCTCTTTATGCCCGATTGGAGCAGGAGGTGATTCCGGAGTTCTATGCACGCAATGAGAAAGGCATCCCGGTCGCCTGGGTCGCGCGCATCCGGGAGAGCATGGCGAAGTTGACTCCCCGTTTTGCCGCCAGCCGGACGGTCTGCGAATACACCGAAGAACATTATCTCCCGGCGGCCGGAGCCTATCGGGATCGCGCTGCCGGCAAGGCGGCGGAGGCGCGACGACTGGTCGAATGGCGGAAGGGGTTGGCCCGGCGATGGAATTCCTTCCGATTTGGCGTTCGGAGCGTGGTCACCAAAGGGCCGGAGCACCGGATCGAAATCGAGGTTTTTTTGAGCGACGTTGATCCGGGCGCGGTCCGGGTGGAGCTCTATGCCGACAACGGAGCGGACGGGCGCGCGGACCGGCGGGAAATGGCGCGCACGAGAAAATTGGCGGATGAAGCGGGCGGTTACGTTTTTAGCGCAGCCGTATCGTCAGTCCGGCCGGCGACCGACTACACGGCCCGGATCATTCCGCGCTGGGACGGCGCCGCGGTGCCTCTGGAAGCCGCCGCGATCCTGTGGGAGCGGTAATCGTATGAATGACATGCGACCCGTCTCAACCCTGCTTCTCGATATCGGCGCAGCCCTGCCGACAGACGGGTGGGATCTGGGCATCCTAAGCATCCGACAGGCGGACTGCCGATCCACCGCCGCGGCGTTGGCTTCCTTCGGGCTGGCCATCGACTGACGAACCGCCGATGAGCCCTCCGCAGCCGAGCGTCCTGACCGTCAATGGTGGCTCATCGAGCATCAAATTTGCCCTTTTCGAGACGGGCGGTCCGCTGCGCCGGATTCTGTCCGGCGCCGTCGAACGGATCGGGCTTGCCGACGCCGTGTTGCGGGTAAAGAGCGCGACCCCCTCCGACGACCTTGCGCGGCCGGTGCAGGCGCCGGATCACATCGCCGCGGTCGGAGCCCTTATGGATTGGATTGAGGAGCGCGGCGATCGGGACGGCCTGGCGGCGGTTGGCCATCGCGTGGTGCACGGGGGGCCCCGCTATGGCGAGCCGCAGCGGATCACGCCGGAAATGATCGACGAACTGCGCCGGCTCAGCCCCTTCGACCCCGAGCATTTGCCGGAGGAGATCCTGCTGACCGAGGCCTTTCATCGGCGATTTTCCCGGATTCCCCAGGTGGCTTGCTTCGACACCGCCTTTCACCACGACCTGCCCCGGGTCGCCCGGATAGTGCCGATACCCCGCCGCTACGAGGCGAAGGGCGTGCGGCGTTATGGATTTCACGGGCTGTCGTGCGAATTCCTCATGGGCGAGCTCCGTCGCCTGGCCGGCGAGGAAGCCGCCCGGGGGCGGGTCATCCTCGCCCACTTGGGCAATGGGGCGAGCCTGACCGCGGTGCACGACGGGAAATCCGTGGATACCAGCATGGCCTTCAGCCCGGCGGCCGGTCTGCCGATGAGCACCCGCTCGGGCGATATCGATCCCGGACTCGCCTGGTATCTGCTGCGCTCCGAGAATCTGAGCGCGCGTGAATTCCACGAGATGGTCAATTTCCAGTCCGGCCTTCTCGGAATCTCGGAAAGTAGTTCCGACATGCGCGATCTGCTGGCCATCGAGGCCCAGGACCCGCGGGCAGCGGAAGCGGTCGCGCTGTTTTGCTACCAGGCCAGGAAATGGATCGGCTCATTTGCGGCGGCGCTGGGCGGGCTCGATACCGTGGTCTTCGCCGGCGGGATCGGCGAACATTCGCCGGCGATCCGGGCCCGCATCTGCACCGGGCTGGGGTTTCTCGGGATCGAACTCCTGGACGAGCAAAACCTGGCCGATGCGGCGGTAATTTCCACGGCGGGGAGCCGGGTGGCGGTGCGAGTCATTCCCACCGATGAGGAGTGCGTCATCGCCCGAACCGTTTGCCGGGTCCTCGGACTCGGCTGAGACCGAAGCACGGAGAATCAAAAACCGAATCATGACTGCGAAGACCCTATCACCGGAAATGCTCAGCCGCATCGACGCCTACTGGCGCGCCGCGAATTACCTCTCGGTTGGGCAGATCTATCTTTACGACAATCCCCTGCTGAGGCGGCCGCTGACGCTCGGCGACGTGAAGCACATGTTGCTGGGACACTGGGGGACCACCCCGGGCCAGAACTTCATCTACGCCCACCTCAATCGGGTGATCAAGAAGTACGACCTCGACATGATCTACGTCTCGGGCCCCGGGCACGGCGGCCCCGCGGTCGTGGGGAACACCTACCTGGAGGGCACCTACAGCGAGGTTTATCCGAACATCAGCCAGGATGCGGCCGGGCTGCGGAAGCTGTTCCTGCAATTTTCGTTCCCGGGGGGGATCCCCAGCCATGCCTCCCCGGAGACCCCTGGCTCCATCCATGAGGGCGGGGAATTGGGCTATTCGCTCAGCCATTCCTTCGGGGCGGTGTTCGACAATCCCGAGCTGATCGTCGCCTGCGTGGTCGGCGACGGTGAGGCGGAGACCGGGCCGCTGGCCACCGCGTGGCATTCGAACAAGTTCCTCAATGCGGCAACCGACGGCGCGGTGTTGCCCATTCTTCACCTTAACGGATACAAGATATCCAATCCGACGATCCTCGCCCGCATCGGCCGCGAGGAGTTGGAGCAGCTCCTGCGCGGGTACGGATGGACGCCCCATTTCGTCGAGGGGCACGAGCCCGCCC
>CAZWMF010000229.1:0-6585 GCA_964634535.1 uncultured Opitutaceae bacterium
CCGAAGTTCGGGATCTCCGGCGGCTCGTGCATCGCGGCGCCGACCCCGTGGCCGACCATGTCGCGGACGACGCTCAGGCCGTGCGCCTCGACATGGGACTGGATCGCGTGCGAAATGTCGCCGATGCGGGAACCGACCTGGGCGGCCCGGATGCCCCGGTCGAGCGCTTCCTGGGTCACCCGCAGGAGCCGCTCGACGTCGGGCGCGATGGGCAGCACCGGGACGGTGATCGCGTTGTCGCCGATATAGCCGTTGTGCTGGACGACGATATCGAGGGAAACGATGTCGCCCTCGCGCAAGACCCGCCGCAGGGACGGGATGCCGTGGACGACCTCCTCGTTGACCGAGATGCAGGTGTGGGCGGGATAGCGCCGGCCGTTGTGCTGATAGCCGTAACAGGCGCTGCGGGCCCCCCAATGGGCGATGGCATCGCGGCCCGCCTCCTCCAGATCCTGCGTCGTGACACCCGCCCGGACCAGGGGTCGGAGGGCGGCGAGGACCGACGCGGCGACCGCGCCGGCTTCGCGCATGCGCGCGATGGCGTCCTTGTCCTTGATCGGTATGGTCACGGGACGAAGGCGAGCCCTTGCCCGCGGTAGTGGGCGAGCACCGGCGCCGGGGCGTCGGAACCCGCGATCACGGCGTCGAGACCCTCGTGGCGGGAGTCGAGCCATTCGTCCAGGATTCTGGATTGGAGCAGCGTAGCCGGGAACCCCTCGAGGAGGAAACCCGCATCAGGTTTGCGCCCGAAGAACCAGCGGCGCAGGCGCGCCAGCAGTTCCGCTTCGGTGAATCCCGGGCCCGTCGAGGGGCTCGGGGGACGCGAAATCTCCCGCATCATTAGGCGGGCGGGAGAGACGTGCTCGATGTGCAAAGAACGGGCCCGGTCCCACCGGCAATCCGGTTGACCGAGCAGAAGGAGTTTCGATTTGGCGTTGGCGCCGAAAGGCGAAAAGGGATCGATAGTGCCGAGGATCCCCACGGGAGTAAAGAACTATTTCAGGAAGGAGCGGTACGCCCAGATGATCAGGCCGAGGCAAAACATGCCCAAGAGCGGCCAGACGATCTTCATGACCGAGTCCAGGGCGAGCGCATCGCCCATCATCGCCTGCTGCGGATTGGCGCTGCGGGCCCGCAGCCGACCCTTGCGCAGGAACCCGTCATAGTGGCGCTGGAGGAGGAAGGTCTCGACCTGGCGCATCGTGTCGAGGATCACGCCGACCGTGATGAGCATCCCGGTGCCGCCGAAGAAGTAGGCGATCTGGAACGGTACGTTGAAGGACCAATACAGCAGATCGGGAATGACCGCGATGATCGTGAGGAAGATGGCGCCGGCCAGGGTCAGCCGGGTCATGATGAAATCCAGGAATTTCGCGGTCGGCTCGCCCGGCCGCACGCCGGGCACGTAGCCGCCGTATTTCTTCAGGTCGTCGGCCACCTGGATCGGCTTGAACATGACCGACACCCAAAAATAGCTGAAAAAGAGAATCAGGAGGACGTCGCCGGCGTAATACGTCCAATGACCGCGGGACAGGTTCTGGGAAAACTCGATCAGGAACTTGAGATTGAGGGCGGCGCCGAACTGCTGCATGAGCTGCGCCGGGAACAGGAGGATGGCGGAGGCGAAGATGACGGGCATGACGCCCGAGTAATTGACCTTGAGCGGCAAGAACGAGCTTTGCCCGCCCATCACCTTGTTGCCCACCACCCGCTTGGCGTACTGGACGGGAATCTTCCGCTCGCCCTGCACGACGAGCACCATGCCCATGGTCACGACGACAAACAGGGCCAACATGACCGTGATCATCGGCAGGCCGAGCGCCTGGCCGGTGCCGACCGGCCGGACGATCATCCGGTAGACGGCGGCGACCGTCTGGGGCACCTGGGCCAGAATGCCGATCGTGATCAACAGCGAGACGCCGTTGCCGATGCCGCGCTGGGTGATCTGTTCGCCGAGCCACATGAGGAACATGGTCCCGGCCGTCATGAGAATCGTGCTCGTGATCAGGAACCCGAGCTTGCCGGCCACGACGATGGGCCCGTACTGGTTGACATCGTAGCCGGGGATGAGACTCCCGGGATGGGCTTCGAGCGCCCAGATGAGCAGGCCGCCCTGGACGACGCAGATGATCAGGGTGGCGTAGCGCGTGTACTGGGTGAGCTTCTGGCGGCCGACATCGCCCTCGTTTTGCAGCCGGCTGAAGGCCGGCACCACCGCGGTCATCAACTGGAAGATGATCTGGGCGCTGATGTACGGCATGATCCCGAGGGCGCAGACCGCCCCGCGGGTGAGCGCCCCGCCGGTGAACATGTTGTACAAGCCGAGAATGCCGCCGGAGGAATTGTTGGCCGCATTGCGCATAAACTCCTGCAGCGGGTGCGGATCGATGCCCGGCAGGGGGATCTGCGCGCCCACGCGCGCGGCGAACAGCAGCGCCAGAGTGTAGAATATCCGGGAGCGCAGCTCCGGAATTTTGAGGGAGTTAGCGAAGGCCGAAAACATGGCGGATAAGCGGCGCGTCCGCGCGGACCGCGAAGGGCGGCGCGTCGACGGAAGAGGTCCGGGAGCGTGGCTCCGGACCGGTTAGGGGTTGAACAAGAGCCAGAAACATCGCGGAAGCGGAGCGCGTCGAAGCCGGCGCGGGGTCAGCTCGGCGTCTGGGGCGCCACGGCGGCGGCCGCGGCGACGATCGCCTGGCCCCCGGCCTTTTCGATCTTCTCCCGCGCGGTCGCGGAAAACTTGGCCGCGGTGACCTTGAGGGCGCGGGTGATTTCACCGTCGCCCAATACCTTGACGCGGGCTTCGCCCGCGCGGATCAAGCCGGCCTGGGCCAGCGCCGCCGCGTCCACCTCGGACACGGCCGCGTCGAGCGCGGCCAGATCGCCGACATTGACGATCACCGGCTCGTCGCGAAACGCCGCCTGGTTGAAGCCGCGGTGCGGCAACTTGCGGTAGAGCGGCATTTGACCGCCTTCAAAACCCGGTCGGATGCTGCCGCCGGAGCGCGCGGTCTGGCCCTTGCCGCCGCGGCCGCTCGTCTTGCCGTGGCCGCCGCCTTCGCCGCAGCCCACCCGCTTGCGCCGATGGACGGCCCCCGCGACATTCTTCAGTTCGTGCAGTTTCATGAGGTGTCCGTCTAGCTTTGGCGCAGCGCGGCGATGTCGGCCGACAGCCGCAGTTGCCGCAGGGCGCACACGGTGGCGTTGACCACCGCAATATGGTTGTTCGAGCCCATCGACTTGGTCAGGATGTTCTTGATGCCGGCGGCCTCCAGTACGGCGCGCACGCCGCCGCCCGCGATCAGTCCCGTGCCCGGCGAAGCCGGCTTCAGCAGAACCTTGCCGCCATCGAACTCGCCGAAAACGTCGTGGGGAATCGTGTCGCCCTTCAGCTTGACGTGGATCAGCCGCTTCTTGGCGTGCTCGGTGCTCTTCTTAATGGCGTCGGGCACCTCGTTGGCCTTGCCGTAGCCGACCCCGATATTGCCCTTCTGGTCGCCGACGACCACGAGCGCGGCAAAACTGAACCGCCGGCCGCCCTTCACCACCTTGGCGCACCGGTTCACGTACACGACTTTTTCCACCAGCGCCGGACCGTCGCCGTCGCTCGCCGGTTCGCGGCGGTCGTCCCGCCGGCCGCCCGGACGGTTGCCGCCCATCGGGCGTCCGCCGCCCCGGAAATTGCCCCGGCCCCGGCCCGGACCGCGATCGCGCGCCGGCGTGTGGGCCGGCGCGGGCGCGACCGCCGCGGGGGTTTCGGCCGCGGGCGCCGCCACTTCGGGCACGGGATCCGCCGCCGGAAGATTGGAGGGAGATGCGGGTATATCGTCGATGCTCATGGGCGGATCAGAATTGCAGACCGCCCTCGCGGGCGGCTTCGGCGAAGGCCTTGACCTTGCCATGGTAACGGGCGCCGCTGCGGTCGAACACGACCGCGCTGACGCCGGCCGATTTGGCCTTGGCGGCGAACGCCACGGCCAGGACCTTCGCCCCGGCGATGTTGGCGCGCAGCTTTTGGGCGCGCAGCTCCGGGTCGAGGCTCGAGACGAACACCAGCGTCGCGCCGGCCTCGTCGTTCACCGCCTGGGCATAGATGTGCTTGCCGCTGAACTTGACGGACAGCCGCGGACGGACGGCCGTGCCGTTCACCTTCTTGCGGATGCGCCAGCGGCGCTTTTGCAGCAGGAGAGCTTTGTGGACAGTGTTCATTTTCTTGATTAGGCGACGGTCTTGCCTTCCTTGCGGCGAACCCGTTCGCCGACGATGCGCACGCCCTTGCCCTTGTATGGCTCGGGCGGATAATAGCTGCGGATCTCCGCGGTGACCGCGCCGACGAGCTGCTTGTCGCAGCCTTCCACCTTCAGGCGGGTGCCCTCGATCACCGTCACCTTGATCCCGTCCGGAATATCCATGACGATCGGGTGGGAGAAGCCCAGGGCCAGGTCGAGCTGCTTGCCCTTGAGGTTGGCCTTGAAGCCGACCCCCTGGATTTCCAGCTCCTTCAGATAGCCGACGGTCACGCCCTTCACCATGCCGGCGATGATCGAACGCGCGGTCCCGTACATCGCCCGGGCGAAGCGCGAGTCCTCCACCGGTTTGACGATGACCTTATGGTCGGTCACCTCCAGGTGGACCACCGGAGCGAAGGTCTTGGCGACCTTGCCCTTGGGCCCTTCGACCAGAATGGTGGTGTTCTTGATGTCGACCTTGACCTTGTCCGGAATGACGACGGGCTGTTTGCCGATGCGGCTCATGCGATGGGTTCCTTTACCAAACGTTGCAGATTAACTCGCCCCCGGCCTTCTGGCGCCGGCAATCGGCATCCTTCATCAGTCCCTTCGAGGTGGACACGATGGAAATGCCGAGGCCGTTGAGCACGCGGGGGATCTCGCTGTAGCGCACGTAGAGCCGGCGGCCCGGCGTGGACGCGCGCACGAGCCCGGTGAGGGCGGGCGCATCGCCGACGTACTTCATCTTGACAATCAAAGTCTTGTGGCCGAGCTCATCGACGCCATCGCGATAATCGACGATGTAACCCTCCGCCTTGAGAATGGCGGCGATGTTTTCTTTGAGCCGGGAATGCGGGGAGGCGCAGTCCTCCCGGCGGGCCTTGCTGGCATTGCGCAGGCGCGTGAGGAAATCGCTGATCGGGTCGGTCATGTTACCAGGACGATTT
The DNA here is from genome assembly GCA_964634535.1 of uncultured Opitutaceae bacterium. Lineage (GTDB taxonomy): Bacteria > Verrucomicrobiota > Verrucomicrobiia > Opitutales > Opitutaceae > Palsa-1447. The sequence continues at coordinate 5,177 of CAZWMF010000229.1, forward strand.
GACAACGCCGGGGATCTTGCCGGCGAGGGCGAGTTCGCGGAAAGTGATGCGCGAGACTCCAAATTTGCGGTTGTAGGCGCGCGGACGACCGCTCATCGAGCAGCGGTTGCGGACGCGCACCGGGGAAGAATTGCGGGGCAGTTTCTGCAGCGCGATCTGAGCGGCGAAAAACTCCGCGTCGGTGGTCGCGGGATTGGCGAGGGTCGCCTTCAGCTCGGCGCGCCGCTTGGCGTGCTGGCCGACCAGGCGGATGCGCTTCTTGTTTCGTTCGATGGCGGACGTCTTCGGCATAGGGCGAGAGGTTTAGGCGGCGTGGGGTTTGGGTTCGACCGCGCCCCGGGGGGCGGGGGCGGCTTCCGGGCGGCGGAACGGCATGCCGAGCAGGCGCAGCAGTTCGCGCCCCTCGTCATCGCTTTCGGCCGACGTCACAAAGCTGATGTCGAGGCCCATGGTCTTCTTCACGTTTTCCACCGTGATTTCGGGGAAGATGGTGAAGTCGGCAATGCCCAGGTTATAGTTGCCCTGGCCGTCCAATTTGGACGACACCCCGCGGAAGTCGCGGATGGTGGGGAGCGCGACGGCGAGCAGCCGATAGAGGAACTCCCACATCGAGTCGCCGCGCAGGGTGACGTGGCAGCCCACGACCTGGCCCTGCTTCAGCTTGAAGTTCGAGATCGCCTTCTTGGCCTTGGTCAGGATCGGCTTCTGGCCGGCGATCAGGGCGAGGTCGCGCTGGGCGTCCGCGATCTGATTCTTGTCGGCGTCGGCGTCGATCCCGGTGTTCAGGACGATCCGGAGCAGGCGCGGAACCTGGTGGCGGTTCTTGTAGCCGCGGCTGCGGATCAGGTCGGGGGCGACCTGGTCGTGGTAGATTTTCTTAAGGGTGGGTACGCTCATGGCTCAGCCTTTCACGCCTGCGCCACCGGCGCGGGCCGGCGGCTCTTCCGCTCATCGAAGCGGGTTTTCAGCATGAGGTTGGAAAGATGGATCGAGCCTTCGCGCTCGACGATGCCGCCTTGGGGATTCTGCTCGGACTTGCGCAAGTGGCGCTTGATCATGGCGACGCCCTCGACCCGGGCGCGGGTCTTGGCCGGCAGCACTTCCAGGACCTTGCCTTCCTTGCCCCGGTGGGAGCCCGCGATGACGACGACCTGGTCGCCGCGCTTGACGTGAAACTTTTGCATGGCTCAGAGAACCTCCGGCGCGAGGGAGATGATTTTCATGAAGTTCTTCACCCGCAGCTCGCGCGCCACCGGTCCGAAGATGCGGGTGCCGCGCGGATTGCCGTCGGGCCCGATGATGACGATCGCGTTGCTGTCGAAGCGCAGATAGCTGCCGTCGGCCCGGCGCACCGGGGCCTTGGTCCGAACCACCACCGCCTTGGCGACTTCGCCCTTCTTGACCGTAGC
>CAZWMF010000230.1:0-6575 GCA_964634535.1 uncultured Opitutaceae bacterium
GCCCTCGTGGGGATCATTGGCCTCGCCGCGGCGGCCCTGAGCCGGCTGGCGGAGTGCGGCCGACTGTGGCGAACCGCAGTCGCCGTAGTCACCCTTGCGGTGATAGCGGCGTTGAGCCTCGCCAGCCGCTCCTATGCGGCCGCGTATGCCGGCGAGGAAGCCCTTTGGAATTATACGGTGGCGCGGGACCCGCTTCTTTGGACGGCGCAAGGCAATCTCGCCATGGTCCGCATCCGGCAGGGCCGGTATCCCGAGGCCGAGGCGCGTCTGCGCGAGGCCTTGCGCTTGAATCCGGATTATCCCGAGGCGCACCTCAATCTCTGCGAGGTGTTGGACGATACCGGGCGCTTCCGTGAAGCGATCGCGGAGGGCGAAGAGGCGCTAAGGCTGCGTCGGGACTACCCGATGGCTGAGCTCAATCTGGGCAACGCCTTGGCCCAAAGCGGACGGCCGACCGAGGCCTTGGCGCACTTCGATGCCGGCTTGCGCCAGGAGCCCTACAGCGCCGAATTGCGCAACGGCCGCGGGGCGGCCCTGGGCATGCTCGAACGGTGGACGGAGGCGGAAGGCGAATTTGTGCGCGCGGTCGCGCTCAAGCCCCAGGATCCGGGCATGCACAATAACCTGGGTTTGGCCCTCGTCCACTTGGGCCGGGTGCGGGAGGCGGCTGGGCAATTCAAGGCTGCCGCCGATTTGGCCCCCCGGGTCGAAGTCTTCCGCCGCAATTACGAGACCGCGCGGAGCCAGATGCGTTAGTGGCCTAGCGGCACCCCAATGCTGGAGCACGGCGCCGACGTCCGGCACATCCATGAGAAGCTTAGGCACGCCTGCTTGCAGACCACTTATATTTACACCCGTGTCTCGATCCGGAAGTTGAAGGAAGTGCATTCGGCCACCCGTCCCGGCGCCATGCTCTCGCCTCGACCCGGAGCGGAGGCTGGTCCATGAATCCGGCGATGCACGCGCAAACGCCCTACCTCGATACCTCGGTGATCGGCGGCTACTTCGATCCCGAATTTAAGGTCGATACCCGCGCCTTTGGCGGTTGATGGAACGCGGGGCATATCGCTTTTACACCTCGCGGGTGGGGATGGATGAACTGAGCAAGGCTCCGGCCGCCGTGCGCGAACTGGCGGCGCGCACCTTCACCGACCCGGCGCGCATCCTGAACGTGAGCCCGGAAGCCTTCGCCTTGTCCCGGGCCTATCTCGCGGCCGGGGTTGTACCCGTGAAGTTTGGCGACGACGCGACCCATGTGGCGGTCGCTACCTGCGAGGGCATTGGCCTAGTCGTCAGTTGGAACTTTAAGCACCTGGCAAGCTTGCACCGCAACGAGCGCTTCAACGCGGCAAACCTATTGCACGGGCGAGCGCCCATCCGCATTGTTACCCCAAGCGTACTGCTCAATCCCGATGAAAACCTTGAGGAAAAGTAAGCCCTTTGACGCGATCGCGGCCTCCCGTCGTTGGCGCCGGGCGACCAGCCGCGAACTGGCTCGTCTGACCTACGAGCAGCTCCAGGCCCATCTGAGCCGGTTTGCGACCGCCGAGGTGCTCGTGAAGTCCTCGCCCCGTCGCCCCGGCCGCAAAGCCGTAGCGCCTTAACCACGCCTCTGCTTTTCGTGGCCCCAACCGTCCTCATCCATGGCCAAGAAGACTAAGGAAATGGGTGCCATCCCGGGTTTTGACGCCATCGCCGCGTCCTGCCGTTGGCGGCGGGCGACCAGCCGCAAGGTGCGCGGTATGAGTTCCGCCGAGCGGATCGCCTTCTTCAACCGATCCCTGGAGAACGAGCCTCTGCGGCCAAAGCCGACCAAGAGTTGGCGCACCGATAGCCGCCTCTTTTCTTAGCCGCTCCTTTGCCGCCGCTTCCCGTCTTGCCGGGAGCGGCGTTTTGCTGTGGGAATAACCCCCGTCCGCTGGGCGCAACGGGCGTCCGGAGTTCCTGACCTCAACCGAGGGAAATAAACGATTTAACGGCCGTTTCCGCGAGCGCTGACGCGCAGCCTGTTCTTTGATTTGGTTCGGTGGCCCCCGCGCCCCGTCCTCCTTTTGCGGCGTCCCAAACCGCGCTCTCCGGCACGAACCGCCGGTAACGCGAGGCTTTGGGTCGGTTCACATGAACGGCCGTATTCATGATTCGCTACTGGGCAGGTTTCTGTCGGCGGATCGGGAGGTGCAGTACCCGGACAATCTCCAGAGCTATAACCGGTATTCGTATGTGCGGAACAACCCGCTAACATTGACCGACCCGAGTGGCTTCGACGACGGGCCGCCTCCGTTTATGGTGCCGATCTGGTTGGGTTATGCTCAATGCAGGACGCCGCAGGACGTTGCACGATTGAATGGCGAGCAAAGGACCATAAGTCGCGAAACAGCGGCCGGTTCTGCTGGCGCCGCGATTAGTCAGGTCACGGGAATGGTTGCGGCTGCGTCACCGAATGCAGGCGCCCCACCCGGAATCCCGGGAATGGGAGGCACGCCAATTACCTCCCCGGAGCAATTTAAGGAGTTCCAGGAGATTCAAGCCGCGGGCCAAGGTATCTGCGCGGGATTGAATCAAGGAGGGAGGGACTTGGTTACGGCGGCTTCCGGAATAGCGGACGACAACGAAGGTCGTCGCGGCGCCGAAGTCGCTGCTGATGTAGCATTCGCCGCGGCAGCACTACCCACGGCGTTTGAGTGGGGGATGACGAGGCTAACAGGATGTTGAAAAACGCCATTGCGATGTGAGTGCCGGGCCAAATTTGGGCCCCGGCGGGACAGTGCCTACCGCGCAGTCCTCGGCGATTTGTCCGGCCTTCTTGTCATCAGAGTATGAGTTGTCGTTTCTCCCGTCGCTCGGAATCCAAGTCGCTCGTACAATTTCTGCGACGGGTTATTCTTAAGGACCCCGAGTTCGACCTCTTTTTCGAGAGCATCTGCTCGGCAAAGGATCGCGACGATCGCTTTGCTTCCGAATCCTTTTCGTTGGTGGGCAGGCAAGATGTGCACGTCGAGGATGTCCAGCCTGCTCTCCTTTTCTTGGCATGCGATCCATCCAACAGGAATGGTTTCGACGAGGATAATCTGGGTGTAAGGCAGATTCTGCAGAGTGTACCCCCTTTGAAATCCCTCGTCCCAGCTTCCGCGCGAGCGAATCGAGATTTCGGCGTATGCCTCATACTTGATTCGGTACACCAAGTCAGCGTCATCAGGCGTAGCGGGGCGGGTTGTCATTACTGCCAAATAACGGTGAGATCGGGAAAGTCTAGCAGGGTGTTGAAACACTCGACTTCGGCGTGAGGCCCGCTGGAATTTTGGGCCCATGCGAGGACGCAAAGAAGGGCAACTGACCCTGGCGTGTTTGCTGAACGTCGAGGAGATGATCCCGGCGAAGCACCCGATCCGGTCGATCAAGACCATCCTGAAGACGGTGCTGCGGGAGATGGACGGCCAGTTCGAGGAGATGTACGGGACCACGGGCCGGCCGTCGATTCCCCCGGAACGCTTGCTGCTGTCGAAGGTGCTGATGGCTCTCCACAGCATCCGCTCAAAGCGGCAGTTCTGTGAGCGGCTGTAGTACGACCTGCTCTTCCGCTGGTTCCTGGACCTCAACCCGGACGAGCCGGTGTTCGATCATTCGACGTTCTCGCAGAATCAGGAGCGGCTGCTGCAGCACCAGGTGGCCGATCACTTTTTCGCCCAGGGGGTGTGGTTTGCGAAGGCCAAGCGCTGGATCTCCGATCAGCACTTCTCGGTCGACGGGACGTTGATCGAGTCGTGGGCCTCGCTGAAGAGCGTGAAGGCGAAGGAGGAGAAGGACGATCCCGGCGACCGCGGGGACGGCAACGGCTGGGTCAATTTTAAGGGCGAGCGACGCAGCAACGAGACTCACGAGTCGAAGACCGATCCGGAGGCGAGGCTGGCGCGCAAGGGCGATGGACGGGAAGCGAAGCTGTGCTTCGCCGGCCATGCGGTGATGGAGAATCGCAATGGGTTGTGCGTGCTCTTCACGGTGAAGCCGGCGGTGGGAGCGCCGGAAGCGGCCGTGGCCGTCGAGCAAATGAAGGAATTGAATGCGCGGGATGTGCCCGTGACTACCCTGGGTGCGGACAAGGGCTATTGCTCTCGCCCGTTCGTCGAAGGGATGCGCAAGCAGGGCGTGGTGCCGCATCCCACGGTCAGCGTCTATCGGCGCACCCATGGCATCCGCGTCGGCTCGCTCGCCTACACGATGAGCCAGCGCAAGCGCCGCTGGATCGAGACGATCTTCGGCTGGGGCAAGAGTGGGGGGGGCTGCGCCGCAGCCGCTACCTCGGTGTCGAGCGTACCCACGCCGCCGCGCAGCACATCATCAGCGCGGGCAATCTGCTGCGCATGGCGCGATTGATGGTAGTGTCCGTCAAGTTTCGCACATTTTAGAACGGGTAGGTGGGAGGAAGGTTGATATTTTGATTTAGGGTTGAGCTGACGCTTGCGGGATCGGGAGAAGATCCCAAAGGGATCGGGGGTGGAAGGGGGTGTGGGGGAAGGCGGGGGCGAAGCCACCGCCGTCCCCCACCTCTGAACTGAGTTGGTCGGCTGGCCGCCCCGGGCTGGACACTGGCGATGGTTCGGCCATGACGGAAGGAATGATTTCGTTTGGGCGCGGCGACGCCGGGCACAGCCTGAAGGCCTTGAAGCGCGAACTGAAAGCGGTGCAGAAGCGCGGCGCCAAACTGTGGGCCGAGATGGGCGCCCAGGAACAGGAGTTTGTCGAGCGCAAGATGTGCCGGGCGGCGACCAGCCGATGCCTTAAAAGGTACGAGGCCTTGCGAGCGCGGTACTGGGCGATGGAGGCTCGCCGCGTGGAACTGCGTGGGCTGATCGCCGAGCGAATGAAGCCGGGGGCTGATGTGCCGTAGGCCGTCACGCGAATTGCTCGGCCACGATTTTGCCGGCGGCGGGCGCGGTCTGGGAGAGACTCGCGAGCCGGCCCATGTCGAGGTACCGTTTCCGGCCCCACATCGTACCGACGACATGGCGCAGGCGGGCTGAAACGAGGATCAGGGCGCTGTTGCCATCGGGAAAGGCACCGACAACCCGGGTGCGACGGCGAATCTCTCTCATCAGTCTCTCCAAAGGATTATTCGTGCGCAGGCTGCGCCAATGCTCCGATGGAAAGTGAAAATATTGCAGCGTCTCCTCGACGCCGCTGGCCACGATCTCCGCCGCCGCGGCGAGCTTCATCTCTTTCAGCTTGGCGACGACGAGCACGGCCTTGGCCTTCGCCGCTTCCCGATCCTCCTGGGCGTGGATGGCTTTGAGCATGGCCGCGACCTCGCGCATTTTGCCGGCCGGTACCGCCGACCAGACGTTGCGGTAGAAATGGACCGCGCAGCGCTGCCACATCGCTTGGGGATAAAAATCCACGAGGCTTTCCACCAACCCGAGGCACTTGTCGCTCACGAACAGCCGCACGCCGGTCAGCCCGCGCTCCTTGAGATGGCGCAGGAAGTTGACCCAGGAGGGCTTGTCCTCCTTGGCCCCTTCCATGACGCCCAGCACCTCGCGGTAGCCGTCCTGGTTGACCCCGATCGCGACCAGGATGCTGACGTTTTTCACTTCGCCGCCCCAGGAGCGCTTGAGCCAAAGTCCGTCGAGGTAAACGTAGGCGTGTTCGCCCGTGATCGGCCGGTTGCGCCACTCCTCGATCTGCACGGCGATCTTTTGGTTGAGCTCGCTGACCGTGCTCGGGCTGACCCGGGTGCCCCAGAGCGCTTGGGTGATGTCCTCGACCCGGCGGACCGACACGCCGGCCAGGTACATCTCGACCAGCGCCTCCTCGACGCTGATCTCGCGGCGCTTGTAGCGCTCGATGATCGCGCTTTCGAAGGGCAGCTTGCGCAGCTTCGGAACCTTGAGAGTCACCTCGCCGGCCTTCGTGTGGAGCTGGCGCTCGTAATGACCGGCGCGGGTATCCACCCGGTCCGGCGTATGCTCATAGCGCTTCCCACCGCACAGGTGGTCGGCTTCGGCGTCAAGAAGCGCGTTCAGCGTCTCTTCCACCGTCGTCACGACGATTTTGTTGAGGTGAGCCTTGATCAGACCCTCGTCGATGGAGATCACGTCGCCAAGGGGTTTGTTTGGGCTCTCCGCGGCCGTGGACGCGGTGCCTGAGGTAGTAGGTTCGTTCATGGGACTGGACCTTCCTCCGAACTATCTGAGTCCAAAAATGTGCGCAAGATTCCGGACGTTATCCGATTGATGACCGATCCGCCTGTGGCAGCGCGGGCGTGACGCCCGCCAAGGGTGAGGTGTCGGCCGAGCGAAAAATGGACGATCAAAAACGATCAACTCGGCCCGATTCGGGCCAGCGCACGCCGCCAGCGGCGCAGAAAACAGCAAATCTAACCGCCGACCGCGTTCGCGGGTGGGAAACCCGCGTTCTTCAACGCCCTGCTAATGGGGACTGCTATCGAGGCGGGGGCCGCTACCGAAGTGAATTCGGTTGCTAGCGTCTCGGCCGAATTGCAATCGGCGAGCTCGGGCGAGCGATTAGCGGCTAGTTCTCAAGACTTTTTTACAGAAGCCGAGGCCGAGGTCAGGGCAGAA